>DSAR01000219.1 GCA_011046405.1 Chloroflexota bacterium
CCCGCCTCGCCCACCAGCGCGAAGCCGTCCTCCGTTTCCAAAATGAGCCGCAAGCCTTCACGAACGATCAGGTGATCGTCAGCAATCAATACACGGATCAGGTCAGACATCTCCCTCCTTCAGCAACCCATAGTGCGCGATATAGTTGTCACGCACCAATTTTTCGGTCTTGTGTTGTACCGTCATAAAATAAGGTCGTTCTTGAAAATGTTGTCTCAGGATCACACAGTTTTCTGCCAGCGAGTGTGTTAGTGTAGCGCTATCGAGAACCTGGCCTGTGACGACGAATCCGCGAGCTTCTGCAATGTCGGCATCCGTCGCGTACTCGATGACGTTAATCTTGCGCCCGGTAAGCGTTAAGGCGGTCGTTCTATGGCTTCCGTCCAACATAAAGTAGATAGCCAAAGGATTGGCCCGCTCAAAGGATTCTAACCTCTCGGAGAGCTTGGGGGTGAAATATTGGCGCACGATGGCTTTGCCGATCACCGGAACGAGAGGTAATTCCTGCCCACTCAAGCATCTGGAATAATACAAACGCAACACTTCTACACTGTATATCGGATAATCATTTAGCGTGATAATTTGATGCGGAGTCAATGTTATGGTTTTCATCATCGTAATGTGGTTACAACCATCTCCTTACCCTATAGCACATCGTGGCGAATCCTAACTTCGTCCTCTTGAACTATCGGTTCCCGTCCATTGCCCTCGACCCAGCGCCTCACTACTCCATTGATAGCCGTCCAACATAATCTTCACCCGTGTCCCTGCGCCGGGTGCGCTTTCCACGGTCAGCACGCCACCCGCCAGCCGCGCGCGCTCGCGCATCCCCAGCAAACCGTAGTGCCCCGGCTGGTCGAAGGCGACCGTCGGGTCGAAGCCCACACCGTCGTCGCCCACCTCGATGGTCATCCCATCATCAGACTCCGCCACATTGACCCAGGCGTGCGCGGCCTGCGCGTGCCGGGCGATGTTGGTCAGCCCCTCGGCCACAATGCGCAACAGATGCTCGGCAGTCGCTTCCGGCAGTGAGCCGGCCAGCGCGAAATCAAGCGCGCAGGGGATGCCGGTCGCATCCGTGAAGCGCCTGGCCTCGTGACGCAGCGCGTCCTCCGGGTCGACGGCGGACGGGACAGCACGCAGGTCGTCAATGGCGTGGCGCGCGTCGGCGAGCGTGGCGCGGGCGCGGGCCATAGCCTGCTGCACGATGCTCTGCGCGCGTTCGGCGCGGCCTTGCGTCAGATGCGAGTCCGCCGCTTCCAACTGCAAAATCAGCCCGGCGACCCCCTGCGCCAGCGTGTCGTGGAGTTCGCGCGCCATCCGCTGCCGTTCGGCAGCCAGTGTCAGGTCTTCGACGCGGGCGGCGTAGTCGGCCAGTTCACGATGCGCCGCTTCCAAATCCCGCAGCAGAACCCGTGCATGGTCGCGGGCCTCCACCTGCCGGAGATAAAGTACGACGTAGATAACGACGAAAAATGTCAGCGGCGGGGCAAACACCAACCAGGTGGGCAACACGGCAAACCCTAAAACCAGGATCAGATTGAGCGTCGCCAGACACAGCCACACGATGACGACGGTGACGATCCGGCGTTTCTCGCGCTGCATCCCCACCGCAATGCCAAGCAACGCCGGATAAAGGCTCAGAATCATACTGAGGTCACGTGGAAACAGTGTGATGATAAAAACCAGCACAGCCTGCAAGCCCAGATAGCCCACGGCGCGTCGCGGGGATAGCATAAAGGCAGGACTGAGCCAATACAGGGCAATGTGCAGCACCATCAGGGTCACGAAGGGGATCAACCGGGCCGGAGCGCGCAAGGCCGGTATAGAGTTCACAGCCAAAATCGCCGAGCCGCCAAGCGCCAGCGTCACAACCACAAAGAAGACGCGCGCTTCGCGGACATCGGGATCGCCACCCAGCTTTTTCAGTCCCAACCAGTCCCAAAGCGCATCAAACTGCCGTCGCAACGTTTCCATAGAACTATTGTACTCGCCTTACCCGCTTTTGCCACCGTCCAAACGTACAGTGTACGAATGGGTAAGCGATAAACACCCGGAGGGACGATGACGGGCCGGGCAGTATCGGGTACACTGTAGAAGATGGGGAGTAAGGAGTAAGGAGTAAGGAGTAGGGAGTAGGGAGTAAGGAGCGAGAAGCGCCACAGTCCCTAATCACCAATTACCAGTTACTAATTACCAGTTACCAATCCCCTACACACAAGGAGGTGAACTAATGAATAATATGAACAATACCGTAATCCAGGTCCGCGATTTTCGCAAAGCCTACGGCGAGACGGTTGCCGTAGATGGCATCAGCTTCGCGGTGCAGCGCGGCGAGATCTTTGGCCTGCTGGGGCCGAACGGCGCGGGCAAGACCAGCACCCTCGAGTGCCTGGAAGGGCTGCGCCGGGCCGACGGCGGCGCGCTGGACATCCTGGGCGTGGATCCCACCCGCCAGGCGCGCAAACTGCGCAATCTGATCGGCGTGCAACTGCAAACGTCGGGCCTGCCCGCGAATATGCAGGTCAACGAGGCCATCCGCTTCTTCTGCGCCTACCACGACGTCGCTCCGCGCTACGATCTCGTCGAACGGCTGGGGCTGAAGGAGAAGCAGCGCAGCCAGTACGGGCAGCTTTCGACGGGCCAGCAGCGCCGGCTGGCGCTCGCGCTGGCCGTGGCCCACAAGCCGCCGGTCGTCTTCCTGGACGAACCGACCGCCGGGTTGGATGTTGGCTCGCGCGCCGAACTGCACGCGCTGGTGCAAGAGCTGAAGGTCGCAGGGACGAGCATCATCCTGGCGACACACGATATGGCCGAGGCGGAGAAAATGGCCGACCGCGTCGCCATCCTGCTGCATGGCGCTATCGTCGCCACGGGCACGCCCCGCGAGATCACGGCGACCGGCGCGGGCTTCACCAAAGTCTCGGTGCGCACCGAGCACTCCGTGCTGCACCAAAACGGCGCGGCGATCCCAGGCGTCAACCGCCATCTGCTCGAAGAGGATTACGCCGTCTACTTCAGCGCCGACCCCGGCCCCACCGTAACCGCGCTGCTCCAATACGTCAGCGCCCACGGCGACACGCTCATCGACCTGCGCGTCGAGCGCCCCACCCTGGAAGAGCGGTTTCTCGAAATTACAGGTAGACGGTAGACAGGGGGGGGGAAGAGTAAAGAGTGAAGAGTGAAGGGGACAAATCACGCATCACGCATCACTCATTTCTCATTTCTCATTTCTAATTTCTCATATCTCGGAGGTATACAATGACAGCTTTCGTACAACATTTCACATTCGAATTCAAAACCGGTCTGCGCAACTCGACGTTGTTGTTTATGAATTACCTGTTCCCGCTTGGCGTGTATGCTATTATGGGACTGATCATGACGCAGGTGAACCCATTTTTCGTCGATAGCCTGCTTCCGGCGATGATCATCTTCGTCATTCTGGGAAGCACGATTCTCGGCCTGCCAAGCCCACTGGTGGAGGCGCGCGAGGCGGGCGTCTACCGCAGCTTCAAGATCAACGGCGTCCCGGCGGCGTCTATCGTCGCCATCCCGGTGCTGACGACGACCTTTCACGCGCTCATCGCTGCGGGAATCGTCGCGCTGACCGCCGTGCCGGTGTTCGGCGGCGTCGCGCCCGACCGCTGGTGGCCCATCGCCGGGATCGCCATACTGACGGCGTTCACGTGCAGCGCCACCGGCGCGCTCATCGGCGTCGTCTCGGCGAACAGTCGCGCCACAACGCTGCTCTCACAGCTCATCTTTCTACCGTCCATGCTCATCGGCGGGATGATGGTACCGCTCAACATGCTGCCGGAATCGGTGCAGCGCATCGCCGGGCTGCTGCCCGCCGCCCACGCGATGCAAGCGTTCGAAGGGCTGGCCTACGGGCGCGCAACGATCTTCACACCCACGGCGTCGATCCTCATCCTGCTGACCGGCGGCCTGCTCGCCTTCGGCCTGGCGATCTACCTCTTCAACTGGGACAGCCGCAACCAGACCCGCCGCGGCCACCCGCTGCTGGCGCTGCTCGCGCTCGCGCCGTATCTGGTAAGTATGATGCTGTAAAAAAGATCGTTTGTCACTCGTGGGGCTACCCACGAGCGACAAACGATCCTGGAAAATCTATGTCCACTACTTTGCTAAGGGCTATTCGGGAACACAGCTATTACCGATCAAGCTTCAATAAAAGTTATGAACAAGCTCTGCCGGGCCGGCGACGACGTCCGAAATCCATACGACGCCGGCATACATCGCCCATACCCTGTAGTCCGCTTCGGGCAGCACCTCGAATACGGCGCGCCCCTCGGCGTTCGTGTAGGTGTGTGTGACGTAGCTCCCGTTGGCTCTGAGCAAATTAACGCGCCGGCCGGCGAGCGCGCTGCCTCGCGCGGTCAATTGCACGCCCAACGCCAACGTCTGCACCGTCTCCTGCCGGTGCGCGGTAGAAGGCGGCGTGGTATACGTTGCGCCGTTATAAACCACCGTCAACTGCAACTCGGCCTCCGGGAGCACGTCGAACATAGCGATCCCCCCGGCATCCGTCCAGGTATAGGCGACGTACACGCCATTCGCCCTGCGCAGGGCGACCCACCCATTCGGAATGGCGGCGCCGCCGGAATCGATCAGAAGCAAGCGGAAAGCCTCGGCCCCTAACACGATGCCGGTGGCGGCGGTATTGGCGGTGGAACGCCACAACGCGCCATTGTAGTATACCTCCAACCGCATTTGAGCCTCGGGGAGGATTTCGAAGCTGGCCCGCCCGTCGCTATCCGTTCGGGTAGAAGTGACGTAGACGCCGTTCGCTTTACGCAGATTGACCCACGCATCGACGACAGGCGCGCAATCGCTGGCGACAAACTGCAAGCGGTAGGCCTGAGTCTGCACCACTGCGCCTGTGGTGTAACTCCCTACGGCGGTCGTAAAGTGGTCGCCATTGTAAAACAACTCGAACTTGCTGGCAACGCCTCCGGCGTAATAGCTGAAATCGGCGACGCCATTGACATTCGTCGAGGCATAGGCGATGGGAGCGCCGTCAGCCTTGCGTAAGGCGACCAACACCCAGGGAATGGGAGCGCAGTTGCTATCGACCAACTTGAGCTTGTACGGTGCGGGGATGACGTGAGCGCAAGGCGCGGGCGCTTCCGCCGGTACGTAATTGACCGGTTGACTCAGGTTCTCGCAGAAAGGCGCAGCGCCAGAAGGCGTTACCGTGACGCGCAGCGCGTCGCTGCCCACGCCGCCAGCGTTATCGGCGACGGTGAGGGTGACGGTGTAGACGCCAACCGCGACATACGTGTGGGTGGGCGTGAGCACGCCGGCGGCGGTGTTGCCGTCGCCAAAATCCCACGCGATGGTGTGGGTATCCAGCACGCCGGGGTCAAAGAAAGCGCCCGCGAAAGCGACCGGCTGCCCGGCGGCCACGGCCCGGTCCGGCCCGGCGGTCACGATGGGGGCGACATTTTCCACCGCGACGACCAGGCTGCCGGAAGCGGACAAACCGGTGGTGTCGGTGACGGTAAGCGTCACCGTATATGCGCCGTCATCGGCATAGGTGTGCGCGACGGTGAGGTGCTCCGGCGACCACCCCATGAGCGGGGGAGAGCCGTCGCCGAAGTCCCACGTCATAGCGTGGCCGGTGGGCGTGCCGGCGTCGGTGATAACGGCCGTCAAGGTGATGGGGCTACCCTCGGTGACGCTGCGATCCGGGCCGAGAGTCACTATCGGGTATTCGGACGGCGGGGTCGCAGCCAGATAGAAATCCGCGGTGGTTTGATGGAATTCCCCGGTTGGATCGGTGGCCTGGACACGGATGAAGTAGGTGCCGGTAAAGCCGGTAGAAGGCCATACCACCGGGAAGGTAACGGCATCTGCCGCCGCAATCGTGACGGTATGCGCGGTCTGGAAGGCGGTGAGCCACCCTACGTACTCGAAAGTTGTAGTGATAGCGAGATTTTCCAACGCCGTAGCCGAGGACAGGTTCGTCGCCGTCACTATCGCCGTCACCGGTTGGCCGATGGTGTAGGTGGAGTGTTCTGGCATAACGTGTAACGCCAGGCGCGGCAAAGACACCACAGCAGAGGCAGTGTTGTTGTCTTCATCAAACTCGGTCACTTGCGCCGTAGGGTCGACCACAACGTACAGAGTGTGCGTTCCGCCCTGGCCCTGGATATACCAGTCGGTGGTGACGTTGGTCATCGCGCCCGCTGCCAGCAGCGGCAGGGGTTCCGTGCCCAAAAGTGTCCCCACACCCGGCGCGCCATCCCAGAACTGCACCGTCGTTGTGATCGCCGGGAAGCCACCCTGGTTGTAGACCAGGGCCGTCACGGTGCGCGTGAGGCTGCCATCGTCTGCGGACAAGCGCGGCGCAGCCACGGTGAGATCGGCAGCCTCGACGCCGTACCGGAAGTACGTTTGCGCCGTGGCATCGAGGCCGGCCACGCTCAGGTGCGCCGCCAGAATGTGATCGCCCAGGGTGATAGGTTGCGGCCAGGTGAAAGCGAGCATTTGCGTGCCGGTAAGCAGTGTGAAGGCATAGGTGTGCTGGCTCAAGTCATCCAGGGTGAGCGTGAGGGTTGCCGGGATCGTCAGGCCGGCGTGAACACCCACGCGCGCGGTCACCGGCGCGGATGGATCGCCGTACACAGTCCGGTCGGTGGTGAAGTACAACAACGCCGCAGCCCCTACCATAAAGCTCTCAGAGCCGGATGCATATACCTCCTCCTGGTTCTCGGGGACGCTCAACTCGTAGACCAGTTGGTGCGCGCCGCTGTGGGCCGTGCTCAGGACGTGGCTAATGGACAAACGGTTATTGAGTACCGCCGCGAGCGGGATGGTACTGATCGCAGTTTCCGAGCGCGTCCCGTCGGGATAGCGCAGCCAACTGCGCACGGCGACCGTCAGGGCGTCGGTAGAAGCGACGGTCAGTTCAGCATGGAGCGTCTCGCCCGGCGCGGGGCGCGGGTCGAGCAAATACGCTTCGGTGACGCGCACCCAGGGCGCATCCACGTTGAAGGGGACGCTCCCCCCCTCCGGCTCCCCCCCGATGGGGAGGAGAGTCAGGGCGTAGTCGAGGGTGTAGGTGCCGCGTAGTAAGTTGTCCGGCAGGGTGAACTGGATAGAGGGAGCAGGGAATAGGGAATAGGAAGTAGGCGGGAGGCCGGGGGCGGTGACGGTGATTGCGCCGGTTGCCGTCGTGACCACGGTCACATGCACGGTATCGCCGGGCCGGTAGACGGTGCGGTCGGGGAGCACGGTGACGACGGGCTGGCGCAGGCGGAGGTAGGTGGTGTTCAGGTGGATGCCGCGTTGCTCCTCTTCTTCATAGACGCCGTAGAAGACTAACGTGTCGCCGGTGTAGTCCTCGGCCGTGAGCGGGAAGTCGAGGCGCTGCGCGGCCCCGCCGGCGAGAGTCAACGGTTGGGTGAACGCCGCGCCGGCGTATACCGCGGCTGCGTAGAGGGGCGGCGTGGCGGCTGCGCCGTGGTTGGTCACTGTGAGGCGCAGCGTCGCGGTGACGCCGGGAGCGTAGAAGAGCTGATCCCACCCGGCGTCGACGGAGAGTTCCACGCCGTCGATGGGCAAGACCAGGTCGTAGCGCTGCCCGCCGAAGTGGTAGTACCCCACCAGGCGCGAGGATTCGCGTGCTTCGCCGGAAAGGCCCACGGGGGCGTCGAAAACGAACGCCAGCGTTCCCTCAGCGCCGCCGGGCAGCCACAGGCGCTGCGTGCCGTCCAGCAGATTGCCCAGCGTGACGGTGAGGACGGCGGTATCCGGCGCTGCGCCGCGATTGGCGACGCCGAAGGTGAGTGTGACCGTCTCGCCGGCCGTGACGCGCGTTTGGGTGGGGACGGCGGTCACGACCAGGTCGGCAGGCGACACGGCGACGGTGGTGTAGGCCGCGGCCAGAATAGCGCCGTTGCCGGTTTCCACGGTAACAGTGAGCGGCCAAACGCCGGGCGCAAGGGCGGACAGGTCCAACGCGAGCGGCAAGGTCAGCGCCTCCGCCGCCGCCAAGGACAGGGGCGTGCGCGTATCGAAGGGCGCTTGCACGTGTACTATAGCTTCCAACGGCGCGGCCCCGGTGTTGGTGACGTGGGCCGTCATGGTGACGGCCGCGCCCACGGACGGCGCGGCAACGACATCCAGGGTAGCCGCCTCGGCAGGACGCACGGACAACGGGAGGGCGGCGGACGTCCACGGGGTACCGGCGGCGAAGGTGTAGTCGCCGGGCGGTATATCGGTAAAGACGACCTGGCCGGCGCTCACGCTGCCGGCCAACACGATATGCGTGAACGCTGTGGCGGCTATCGCCTCCTCCAGCGCGCCGGTCAGGGTGACGTCGGTGGTGAAGGCCAGGTCCAGTTGGCCGGTGTTGGTAAAGGTGTAGGGCACAGCCACGCGGCCCGGCAGGGAATACGTTTCGGGCGTCCAGGTCGCCGCCAGGCTCTCGCCGAAGGCGACGCTCCGGGTGAGTACCTGGGACACGTCGCCGGAGAGGGCGACGGTAAGCAGGGTGTCGGTGGTGATGTGTTGCGACCAGAGGCGCAGCGCGCGCTCCCCGGCCGGCAGCGTCAGGGTTTCGGGCGGCGCGCCGTCGCGGGCCAGGGTGAGGGTCAGCGGCAGAGGAGAGGGATTTTCGAGAGTCAGCGCGACGCTGAACGGCGCACTTCCTGCCACGGACGGGGCCTCCAGCGCGGCCTGCAGATGCGGGATGCCCACTTCAAGGCGTTCGCTCATCGTGACCGGCGTGCTTTCTGCATACAGACGCAGCTCGGTCGTCACCAGGAAAACGCCGGCGTGGTCGGGCGCGGAGAGTGTAAGCGTGTAAGGCACCGGGACCCTGTAGGGCAACGTCAGCGCGTCGGAGACGACAATGGTCGCGCCGTCCAGATGCACGGCGAGGTACACGTCCGCATATTCGCCTTCGCTGTTCTCACACACAACGTCGCCAGACACGTGCAGCGGCTGCGCCGGATAGGCCACGGTGGGCGTAAGGGCGACGGTCATCCAGCAGCCCCCTCCGTTTGGAGGGTCCACGTAGAAGGGCTGAGCGGCGGCGGCCAGTTCTTGCCCCGTGGCCGCCAGCAAGCGCGCTTGCAGATAGAGCTTGCCGGTCGCGCCGAGCGCAGAAAGGTCGTTGAGATACGCAGACACGTCCCCTGGCGCGCTCGCAGCCAGGTTGACGGGGAAGGTCTCCTGCCAGAGAACGCGAGTGGCGACGGGTGGGCGGTAGCGGGCCGCGCCTTGCCAATCGGCGGCGATCCAGACTTCATCGGGGTCCGGCCCGACGGCCAAATCCTGAATATCCCAAGGAGATATAGCACCCGGCAGCGCGAGCATCTCGCCCGCGCCGGTCGCCGGGTCGTAGACCTGCACGCCTGCGTTACCGATAGCCCATACGCGTCCATCGGCGGCGACGGCCAGACGATTGATCTGGTCGCTTTGCAGGCCGCTGTTGGCCGTGGTGTACGTCAGCCAACTACCGGCGTGCAGGCGGCTCAGGCCATCGCCGGCCACCCAGACGTCGCCCGAGGCGTCTACGGCCACGTCCGTGGGGCTATCGGTGAGCAAAGGGCTATTGGCGGTGGTGTAGGTGATCCACACGCCGTTGGCGCGCAGTTGGCTCAGACCGTCGCCGGCGATCCATACGTTGCCGGCGGCGTCCACGGCAAGGCCGGCAGGCGATCCGGTGAGCAGGCCGGAGTTTGCCGTGGTGTAGGTAATCCAGGTATCACCGGCGCGTAGGACGCTGAGACCGCCGTCGTGATAGTCTCCGAGATCGTCGTCCCAGGCCGGATGTGTAGCGAACCAGACGTTGCCCGCCGCATCCGGCGCGATACGGACGACGTGGTCGCTGAGCAGGCCGGAATCGGCGGCGCTGTAGGTGTGCCAGGTATCATTGGAGAGCAGCACGGCCGCACCGATCGACGTGCTGTTGATACTCGGGCTAAACGCGAGCCAGACGCGCCCATCAGGGTCTACGGCTACATCGTTGAGCCACTGGTCCGAGACCGGCGGGTCGAAGGTCTGCCAGACGCTGCCATCAGCAGATAGACGATCCAGATAGGCGACGACGCCCTCGGGCGTCGCTATCGTCCCGAACCAGCGGTTGCCGCCGGCATCGATGGCCATAGCCTGCACCGAGCTGCCGGAGAGGCCGCAGCCCGGATCGTCGAACAAGCAACTTTCCCACGCCGCCGGTGTGACCTTCTCCGCCGCCTGGACGATCTCGAGCTGAAGTTGCGCGTCGCTCAACGGGCGCGGGCCGTTGGCGATGGTCGCCGCGGCCGTGAGCGTATCCCAAAGGGTGTAACGTTCCATATCGGTGGCCGCGGTCAGACCGGCGGTCACGCCATCGATCTGCACGAGCCGCCGGTAGTGTACCGGCTCTGCGCCGGGCAGGGCAGCCTGGGCCAGCAGCGTGTACGTACCGCTGCGCGCCTGCACGGGCAGGTCGAGCGCGAAGGCTTGCGCAGCGCCGGCCTGGAGGACGACCGGCTCGGTCCACGCGGCCACAACCAGGCCGCGCGCGTCTATCAGGCGCAGGGACACGGCGGTATGCGCATCCACGCCGCCGGGATTGTTTAAAGTCAGCGCGAGGGTCTCGCCGGCCGTCGCCGCCGGCGGGACGTCCCCGGTCCACTCCAGCCGGGCGGGGGGTACGACGAGCGGACCGGCAAGCGTTTCCCACACGTCCCCGGAAGGCAGCGTGGCGGTGACGTAAAGCGGGTACGATCCGGCGGCCACGTCCGGCGGCACAGGGATGTCCCAGGCAAGCGTATCCGCAGCGCGCGGGTCCAGCGTAAAGGCTTGGGTATGGGTGTAAGAGAGCGCGGGTGCAGCCAGGGTGACGGTGAGCGGCAGGCGGAAGGGGCCGGCATTGTCCAGGACGAGATCGACGGCGGCCGTCTCGCGGGCGCGGTAACTGTCTCGATCCAGGCGACTCTGCGCCAGGAGCGTCGCCGGCAGGCGCGTCTCGTACCGGCGCTCGCCGTACTCGTCGCCGGATTCGATGACGAGTGTATGTGCGCCAAACGCCAGCGGCGGCAGGTCTAGCGAAAGCGTGAGGGCCTGGGAATCCAACGGAGCCAGGGCGAACGTCGTCGTCATACCCGACGTCACATGAGCGTCCGGGTCGATCAACATCAGCGCCAACCGGCCTTCCGTAATGGGCCGGTTGGAGGCGGTATTGGTGAGGATAAGGGGGACCGGCAGGCTATCGAGTCCATCCGGAGCAAGGCGGCCTACGGTAAAGACCACGGGAGATGACGGAACGTTCAAGAGCGCGTTCCCACCACCAACGCGGCTGCCATCGGGGGCGTAGGCGTCGATCCACACTTGCCCCGGCCCGCCGGCGATGGTATCGGGGACGGCGAACGTGTACGTGAGCGGGAGGGACATAGCGGCCGGCAGCCAGACGTTCAACTCGGCGGTGTGATA
>DSAR01000364.1 GCA_011046405.1 Chloroflexota bacterium
ATTGCTGTCGGCCCTGGCCTGGCAGGCGGCTATCGCCCTGGAAAATGCCCGTCTCTTCGACGACGTGCGCCGGCAGCGGGATGAAATCAGCCGCATGAAGCACTATATGGACAACATCTTCGCCAGCATTGCCAGCGGCGTGATCACCATCGACGATCAAGATGTCCTGACGACCTTCAACCGCGCGGCCGAGAAAATCCTGGGTCTATCCAGCCAGCAAGCCGTCAACCATCCCTACCAGCAGGCCCTCAGCTTCTTGCGCTACACGCCATTGCCCACCCTCATACAGGATGTTCGCCAGCACCAACAAGCCTACGTCGCCCAGGAGATCTCTCTCAATCTCCCCAAGGGCAATCAACGGTATCTCAGCATCAGCCTATCCCCGCTTCAAAGCAATCACCACGATACCCAGGGTGTCGCGATCGTGATGGAAGACGTGACCGAGAAAAAGGTATACGAGCACGAACGGTCGATGCTCCGTCGATACCTGCCATCCGGCCTGGTGGAACAATTGCCCCAGGACCTGACTCAACTGGGGCTCAGCGAAAATCGCCAGGTGATCACCATCCTCTTTGCCGACATCCGGGGTTTCACCAGTTTCAGTGAGGCCAAGCCGCCGGAGCGGGTGATGGACGTGCTGAACAACTATCTCACCCTCGCCGAGGCGGCCGTGCGCTTCAACTGGGGCATCGTGGATAAGTACATGGGGGATGCCATCCTGGCACTCTTCAACACCCCCCTGCTGGAACAGGAAGATCACGCCTGGCACGCCCTGCGCATGGCATGGACGTTGAGAGAAGCTATCCAGGCCTATCACCAGTACATCCCGCCAGAAGAGCAGCTCTTCATGGGGTACGGGATCTGCACCGGCGTCGTCGTCATCGGAAACGTCGGCACCGAAGGACGGATGGAATACACGGCCGTGGGCGACACCGTCAACGTCGCCAAACGCCTGCAGGAAAAGGCAAAGCCGGGACAGATATTGATCTCCCACGAGACGTGGGAACGTGTCCGGGATCGCGCCCAGGCGCAAGCCCTGCCGGCGATGCGCGTCAAGGGGCGCCGGACCTACACCCGTGCCTACGAGATCACCGCGATAGACGACCTGGGGTGGTAGTCGCGGGTCGCGGGTCACGTGTCGGGCTAGATGAACAGGGTGATCTCGGATTCTCGGGCCTCCTGGACGTAGGAGCCCACGGCGCCGTAGACATCGATCAGATCCTCGCGGAGATCTTGTTTGCCGATGCCCATGATCTCCATCGTCATCTCGCAGGCGATGATCTGCCCCCCCAACTCCTTGAAATCCTGCAATAGCTTCTCCAGGGAAGCGACGTTCGCTTTCTTCATCCGCTGTTTGATCATCCACTTGCCCAGGCCGAGGAAATTCATCTTAGAAAGCGGGCCTTTTTCGAGCCCACCTTTCTGCAAGCGCTGAAGTCCCCAGAACGTGAAGTAAATGGAGGCCTCCATGCCCATCGCCAGCGCGCCGTTGCCGATGATCAACGCACTGTAGACCTTATCCATATCCCCGCTGTGCAAAACGATAGTCGTTTTCTGTGTTTCGTGCAACTTATTTGCCTCGTTCATTGCCCTCTCCTCGTCGATCCATATCTACCCACGTGATCAAATAAAAAAGGCCAGGTTTCCGCCAGAACGGCATCAACCTGACCATCACCCATCCCGTCAGACTCTCAGGCCCAATACGGCCTAGTAAGCATTGCAGGGCATCCGCCTTACGTGCTTTCTTTCAGAGGGGTGAAAACCCCAAGGGTCTGAGTCCAAGGGCCTATACGCCGTTCAGTTATCGCTCAACAGGTCGTCGTATTCGACTTCGAAACGCAGTTTGTGTCTGGCTTCTTCCTGCGCCAGGGCCAAGAAGGTCGTCTTGACGTTTTCGTCCTCAGTGCTGGAGGCAAGGTCATTATACAATTTGAAAGCGGCCTTCTCCTTCTTCATCGCCACGACCAGGGCGTCCTGGTAACTCATGTCGTCGGTCGGTGTGACGCTCACCAGATAATCGGCGATTTTCAGATCCAGCACGCGCTCCTTGGACGGCTGGAAAGAAGCCCCGCTCTTGACAGCCACGAGCTTCGCCTTGTGCTGCTTCTCCTCGTCAGCAAATTCCTCGAAAACGCGCTGCATCCAGGGTTTATCCACCCTGGCGGCCAGGTTCGTGTAAAACGCAGCCGCCTCCTCCTCCCGCTTGATGGCAAAATCCAAAATCTCGTCGACAGAATCCCAGTGTTTTTTCATTTTATCTCCTTGTATCACGTGTACGATCAACGCTGGATACGTATCTTCCAGTCGGTGTCGGTCCCTTCGACACTCAGCAAACCTAACCCCAACGCCTTGACCGCCATCGGTATCTCTTTCTTCGAGGCCGGGTGTGAGCCGAGCACCTCGATGACGTCACCCTCTGAGGCCTGGCGCAACGCCTTGCGCACCTCGACCAGGGGGACCGGACAGGTCTCGCCAATACAATTGACCTTGATCTCCTTGGGGCATTCTGGCCCATCACAATCAACCCTAATTTCCGGCATCGTTTCCCTCCTCACGCTGCAACAAACTCGACCACGACCTCTTCGACGTCCCACAAAGACTCGATCTTTTCCAAAATTTCCTCCCGGATGTTGTTGGCAAATTGGTGATCTTCGGGCAGATCAATCGCTACACGAACTATCCCACCGTCTACCTGGATATCTTCGACCAGATTGGTCCGCACGAGGTCCAGGCCAACGACCGGATTCATCACCCGCTTCAAGCGCTTGCGAACGACTTCGACCGTCGTGGGCGCGCGTTCCTTGATCAAGCCATGCTTCTCCTCGTAATTCTCAATGGCGGCCCGCAACCCGTCCACCGCCAACACCGAGCAGTGAGTTTTGATCGGCGGCAACCCGCCCAGTTCATCAGAAGCCTCTTTCCACGAGATCTTTTTCGCCTCCTCCAGGGTCTTCCCCTTGGCCATCTCAGTGATGATTGAACCGGTGGCGATGTTGGAAGCGCAGCCGTACGATTCGAACTTGACGTCGGTGATAACCTGCGTTTCCTCGTCCACTTTCAGGTAGATCGCGACCATATCTCCACAAGCCGGGCTCCCCTCGACCGACTTGGCGTCGGCATCCTCAATCTCACCTACGTTCTGGGGATTCCGGAAATGTTCCATGACGAGTTCACTATATGGTAATGGCATAATATCCTTCCTTTAACCCGTGGGCTCTCTGGTAGTTTGCGTGGTCAGCTTAGCAAACGGTCAATTTTTCGCCACGAATTACACGAATTTTCACTAATTTTTGGATTTTTCGTGTTAATTCGTGGCCAATTTATCACCACGAGCACGCGAACTCCCAAAGAACCGCCACGTGGGGCCTGGCTGCTAAGGCTCCAGACCACCCAGAGATCTCAAACCTCGATCAACCCGCACGCTGGCCCAACGCCCGGTCGAGCATAATGAGTGCGTTTCCGTGATCGCCCGCCATCTCCAGCGTCCCCAGGATTTCCGAGGCGCTGGCTTCCTCTTCGACCTGCTCTTCAATAAACCAATGTAACATCACCTGGGATGGATAATCTTTCTCCGTCAAAGCCAAATCGTAGAGATTGTGAATCAACGCGGTCACCTTGCGCTCGTGTTCCAACGTGGCTTCGAAGACCGCCCGGGGCGATTCGAAATCCGCCTGCGGTTGGTCGATCGCGAACAACGTCACCCGCCCACCCCGTTCATTGACGAAATCGAAAAATTTCATCGCGTGCGAGACCTCTTCCTGGCTCTGCACGCGCATCCAGTGGGCGAAGCCCGGCAGGTTCTCATCCTCGAAATAGGCGGCCATCGAAAGGTACAAATAGGCCGAGTACAATTCGTCCCTGATCTGTTCATTGATTGCATCGAGCATCTTTTGACTCAACATTTTTCTCTCCTTAATGAGTGTGTGAATTTGAATGATAGGCGTTTCAACGTTTGCCCAACGGGCTGATCCGGCGCAGATCCGCAACAACCTCGGTCACTGCCTCCACCACCCCATCCACGTGCGCCTCTTCGTTGAAACGTCCAAAGGTGAAGCGCACCGACCCGTGAGCCCGCTCGTGGTTGCCGCCAATCGCCAGGATGACGTGGCTGGCCTCCAGCGAGCGACTGAAACAGGCGGAACCGGTGCTGACGGCGAAACCGCGCATATCCAGATGCAGCAGCAGCGACTCGCCTTCGACGAAGCGGAAAGAGATATTGGCGTTGTGGGGCAGGCGATGGACCGGATGGCCGTTCACGCGGGTGTCCGCTATTTCCAACAACAACGTCGTCAAGCGCTCGCGCATCGCCTGCAGACGGGCCGTCTCCTCCGGGGTGGCCAACTCGAGCGCCTTGGCAAAACCCACGGCCCCGGGGATATTCTCGACGCCCGGCCGCAGATCGAACTCCTGGAAACCGCCGTCCATCCACTTGCGGATCGGGGTGCCTTCCCGGACGTACAATCCGCCGATCCCTTTGGGGCCATGGACGGTGTGGGCCGAAACGGTCGCCAGATCGATCGGCGTCTCTCGCACGTCCAGGGGCGCGCGGGGGAAACTGTGGGTCACGTCGCTATGAAAGAGCACGTCTTTCTCGCGGCATATGTCGCCAATCGCTTGCAAGTCCTGCACCGTGCCGATCTCCTGATTGGCCCCCTGGATGGAGACGAGGATCGTCTCCGGCGTGATGGTCTCGCGCAGGTGATCCAGATCCACGCGCCCGTCCTCGTCCACCGAGGCGTAGACAATCTCAAAGCCCTGCTTGCCCAACGCGCGAGCGCTGTAGAGCACCGGGAAATCCTCGATTGGGCTGACGATGATGCGCCGGCCTTTCTTTTCGGCCAGGGCCGCGGCCACGCCCTTGATGGCCAAATTGCTCGATTCAGTGCTCCCGGAAGTGAAGACAAATTCCTCGGGAGACGCCCCCAGGGCGCTGGCGATCTGGCCCCGGGCCTCGTCCAGCGCGTCGCGCGCGTCTATACCCAGCGAGTACCCAAACTGGGACGTGGCGACGGCGTAAACGTCGAAGAAGTAGGGCTGCATCGCTTCCAGAACCCGCTCGTCCAGGCGCGTCGCGGCAGCGTTATCGAGATAGACGACCTCTTGGAACATGCCTTTCTCCTTTCTTAGCATCACGCCCAATCTACGTAAAGTGTATCACAATTGAATAATAAAGTCAATACTCATCTGTTAAATTTGCATTAGAATCAAGCCTCGCCCATCGCAACACAGTCTGTAGCAGCACGTTCGCGCCGTTCACGCAATCCGCCCAGCGCGTGAACTCGTCCGGCGAGTGGCTGACGCCGCCCACCGACGGCACGAAAAGCATCCCCGCCGGGCACACCCGGGCCAGCGACTGAGCGTCGTGCCCGGCCCCCGAAGGGAGCGAGACGTGGGAAAGCCCCAGCCCATCGGCCGCCTGGGCGATGAGTGATTGCACCCGCGCGTCCAGCAGCGCCGGCTCGCACCGGCCCTGCCACGCCACCTCCAGGCCCAGCCCGAAGGTCGCCGCCTGCTCCCGTGCTAACGCCAACAGATCGGCCTCCAACCGGTCCAACGTCTCCGCCTCTGGCGACCGGAACTCCAACGCCAGCGCCACCGCGCCGGGGATGATGTTGTAGGCCCCGGGCGAGAAGTGCATGTCACCCACGTTGACCACGCCACCGGCGTAATCGGCCATCACCAGTTCCCGCGCCCGGAGCGTGAAAGCACACGCCCCCTGCGCGGCGTCCGCTCGCTCCGCCATCGAGGTCGTCCCGGCGTGGTTGGCCTGCCCGGTGAACGTCAACCGGTACGAGCAGTAACCGACGATGCCTGTCACGACGCCCACGTCCACCCCGGCGTCGACCAGGCGCGCGCCCTGCTCGACGTGCAATTCCAGGTAGCCCGCCAGCGTCGCCGGATCGCGCCGCACGCC
Source organism: Chloroflexota bacterium (assembly GCA_011046405.1). Classification (GTDB taxonomy): domain Bacteria; phylum Chloroflexota; class Anaerolineae; order B4-G1; family B4-G1; genus DSAR01. The sequence goes on from DSAR01000364.1 coordinate 5,915, forward strand.
CAGCACGCTTTCGTCGGTCAGCCCGGCCCGCGCGAACCCGGCCGCCAGGACCTCCCGCCCGCCGCGGGGCTGGCGCAACTCATCAGGATCCAACGTACCGGCCAGCGCGGCGCTGCCCAGCAGGCCCACCAGCGTCCCCTCCTCGTCGGTGAAGTCGATCGCCTCCAGGTGGACGGGCAACGCGAGCCCCGTCTCCTGCACGACGCGCAGCACCTCCAGGGCGGCCAGCACGCCCAACGCACCGTCGTACCGCCCGCCCCGGGGCACCGAGTCCAGGTGGGAGCCCAGGAGCAGGATCGGCGCGCCCGGCGGGCCGCAGGCCAGGCAGGCGGAGTGATTGCCCGCGCCGTCGGTGCGGAACCCCAGCCCGTCCGCCTCGGCCCGCTCCCGGAACCACGCCCGCGCCGCCAGGTGGGCCTCCCCCAGCGCCGGCCGGTGCACGCCGCCGTCACGGGTAGCCCCGATCTGCGCCAGCGCTTCAAAATCAGCGCGCAGGCGGGTTTGGTCGATGCGTAGACTATCTTTCGCGACGTTCATCATATTTGGCTCCAAACTCATTGCCGGATACTTCTTTGAGACAGGCGATTGGAACACGAAGAACACGAACAGAAGAACAAGAAGAGCACGAAAGGGATGCCAACGCGCCATAGCGTACTATGGCAGCCGATTGATAGATCTTTCGTGACACTGTTTCGTGCCTTTCGCGACACTATTTCGTGCCCTTCGCGATCCGGTTTCGTGCCTTTCGTGATCCTGTTTCGTGCCTTTCGTGATCCTGTCCCCCCACGCTAGGAGGAGACCGCCACCCGCTCCATCCGATCGCCCTGGCGGATGTTGTCGACGACGTCCTGCCCGCTGACGACCTCGCCAAACACGGTGTGCTTGCCGTTCAGGTGCGGCTGGGGCGAATGGGTGATGAAGAACTGGCTGCCGTTGGTGTTCGGGCCGGCGTTCGCCATCGAGATGACGCCCGTCTCGTGGGTCAGTGGGTTACCCTTTACCTCGTCCTCGAAGCGGTAGCCGGGACCGCCGCGCCCCGTCCCGGTCGGATCCCCACCCTGGATCATGAAAACGTCGATCACGCGGTGGAAGGTGACGCCGTCGTAGAACCCCTCGCGGGCCAGGAAGACGAAATTGTTGACCGTCTTGGGCGCGTGTTCGGGGTACAGCGCCAGCTCGATATCACCCCGCTTGGTCTCGATCGTCACGTGATAGGTCTTGTCCGGATCAATCGTCATCTCGGGCGGGCAATTCCATTGTTGTGAAGCCATCATTTTCTCCTTTTACGTTTTACACATCATTTTTCGATAAACTGCCACCGTCTGGGCGGCGACCTGCGCCTGGGTGAAGCGGGCCAGCACCCGCTCCCGCCCCTGTCGAGCCAGGCGGGTTCGCAGCGCGTCGTCGCGCATCAAGCGCGACAGGCAGTCGCGCAACGCCAGGGCGTCGTCTTCGGGGAAGATCAGGCCAGCTTGCCCCACCACGCCGGGGATCTCGCCGCTATCGGAGCCCACCACCGGCACGCCGCACGCCATCGCCTCGATCAACACCCGCCCAAACTGCTCGACCCAATTGGGCCGCGAGCGGGAGGGCACGAGCAAGGCGTCCAACTCCCGGTAGCACACCGGCATGCGCGACGAGGCCAACACACCCTCAAACGTCACCCGGTCCGCTATGCCCAGGCGACGCGCCTCCGCCTGCAGGTAGGCCCGCTCGGGGCCATCGCCGACGATGGTCAGGCGCCACGTGCCTGGCAACCCGGCCAGCGCCTCCAGCAACAGGTCCACGCCCTTTTCCGGCACCAGCCGCCCCACGTAGCCCACGACGAAGCCCCGGTCGGGCCGCTCCGATCCGGGGGAGAAGATGTCCGGGTCCACGCCGAACTGGGGAATGACCGCCAGCGGGCCGGCGTACCCCTTCTCACGCCACACCCGCGCCGCCCCCTGGCTGCCCACGATGGCGTAGTCGGTGTGGCGCAGGTTGTAGCGCTCGATCAGGCGGAAGGGCAGCGGGTAGCGGCGATTCAGGTTCTGCCAACTGAACCACACCGTCCGCGCCCCAGCCCGCCGCGCCAACCACACAGCGTGGAACGTCGCCAGGTTGTACGGCTCCTCGTCGACGTGCACGACGTCGGGCGCGAAGGCCCGGATCCGCCGTCCCAGGCGAGGGTAAAAGTGGGTGTGAAACCGGCCGTTCAGGGCCATCGGCTCGACGAGCAGGTCGTACCCGTCGGTGTGCTCCCGTTCCAGGTACAGCGTCCGGCTGCCGTCGAACCAGGAGGGCGGGACGAGTACCGTCAACTCGACGTCTTCGAACCGGGCGATCTCCTCCAACTTGCGCTGGTAGACGCCCACCAAACAGGCCTTCGAAAGCATCAAAACTCGCATACTCAAGACGCCCGCACCAGGTTCCGCGCGATCCGGTTATGCCGCTCGATCACCGGCTCGATCTCGACGGTGCGCAATCGGCCGTCATCGACGAGCACGCGCCCGTTGATGACCGAGAGATCCACCTGTTGCGGCGCGCAGAAGACGAGGGCGGCCAGGGGATCGTGGAGCGCGCCGGCGTAGGCCAGGCGGTCCAACCGGATCCCGATGAAATCGGCCGCCTGGCCCGGCGCCAGGCGGCCCACGTCTTCGCGCCCCAGCACCTGGGCGCCGCCGACCGTCGCCATCCACAGCGCCTCGTCGGCCGAAAGCCCCGCCGGGTCCCCGGACACTCGTTGCAGCAGGAGCGCCATCCGCGCCTCGGCCAGGAGGTGAGAGGAATCGTTGCTGGCGGAACCGTCCACCCCCAGCCCCACCTGGACGCCCGAATCCAGGTAGGCGCGCACCGGCGCGATGCCGGAGGCCAGCCGCATGTTGGAACTGGGACAGTGGCAGACGCCGGTGCCGGTCTCGGCGAACAGCGCCACCTCGGCCGCGTTCAGGTGCACGCAATGGACGTGCCAGACGTCCTCGCCCACCCACCCCAGTTCAGCGGCGTAGGCCACCGGTCGCCGGCCGAACTCCCGCAGGCAGAAGGCCTCCTCGTCCAGCGTCTCCGCCAGGTGGGTGTGGAGCATCACCCCATAGGACCGGGCCAGCGCCGCCGATTCGCGCATCAGGTCCGGCGTCACCGAGAAGGGGGAGCAGGGCGCGACGACGATGCGCACCATCGCGTGCGGCGCGGGGTCATGGTAGGTCTCGATGACGCGCCGGGTGTCTTGTAAAATGAAATCCTCGCCCTCGACGATGTGGTCCGGCGGCAGGCCGCCTTCGCTCTCACCCAGGCTCATCGAGCCGCGGCAGGGCTGGAAGCGGACGCCGATCTCCCCGGCCGCCCGAATCTCGTCGTCGATGCGGCAGCCGTTGGGGTAGATGTAGAGGTGATCCGAGGCGGTCGTGCAGCCGGAGAGCGCCAGCTCGGCCAGGGCGAGCAACGCGCTGGTGTAGACCGCCTCCGGCGTCAGATTGGCCCAGATAGGGTACAACGTCTTGAGCCACTGGAAGAGCGTCGCATCCTGGACCGCCGGTATGGCCCGTGTCAGCGTCTGGTAGAAGTGGTGGTGGGTGTTGATCAGGCCGGGCAGGACGATCATCCCGCGGGCGTCGATCACGTGGTCCGCCTCGGTGGGGAGTTCGTCGCTCGGGCCGACCTGGTCGATCACGTTGTCGCGGACGAAAAGGCCGCCATCCTCGATCTCGATGCGCTGGCGTCCGGCATCCGGGGCCGACATCGTCACCAACAGGTCGGCGTGCTGCAAGAGCAACGTCGTCATCGTGTCGCCTCCTCAATTCGATCAATCAATCCAGGAACCCGATCGCCTCTCCGTTGGGGGATGTGCCGCCACGGTGACGGTAGCTTCACCTGGCGCCCGCCATTCCCAACATGCCACGCACCAATCGTCCCTTTCCGCAGCCAAGGCGGCCACGTATTCAGAGTCAGGGACTAGTGTCCTCAACGACCAACGAGTGGTCTCTGCCCGGTCTCCGTCTACGCGGAGCAGCGCTGCTGGCGCTCCGGGGAGCAACGAGACGTCGAACGTATCTAGTGCGCGGCCCAAACCGTCTCCCGTAGCCTTCAGGTACGCCTCCTTGCGTGTCCAACAGTTGTAGAACGCCTCCAGCTTGAGACCCTCAGGCAGCGAGCGGAACTCGGCATTCTCACGCTTCGAAAAGAACCTGGCGACAATTTCCTCCGCATCTGTCAAAGGGCGAAGGTGCTCGAGGTCTATGCCAATCTCGCGCCCGCGCGTGAACCCGTACACCGCCAATTCGTGCGAGTGCGCCAGATTGAAGCGGAGAGCGTCATCCCGCATCCCCTCCGCCAGGTAAGGCTTTCCCTGTGCACTGTAGCGAAACTGCACCTGGCGCGGGTCGATACGCAAGTAATTGCCAAGGATCACCCGGAGCACACCGTGACTCACGATGAAACGTCGCCGGTCGCGCGCAAAGTGAAAGCACTCCGCCCGCGTCAACTCGTCAGGCGAAAGCGCTTGAGCCAAACAATCGAGCACATCAGGCGGTTGCTCGAGCGCGGCTTGCCAAACGTGAACTTGGTCATCACGTAAGGTTAGACCAACAAGAGGAATCCCCCAGTGTAGGTCCAAATCTATCATAGACACGCTCCCGTTTTCGTCATCCTGCTTATTGCGCTCTCTGCCGCTCCACTTCCTCCATCTTTTTGCGCAGGCTCAATGGCCGCATGTCGGTCCACACCTCCTCGATGTAGGCCAGACATTCGTCCTTGAAACCCTCTTTCCCCACCTCGCGCCAGCCAAGCGGCGGCTCCCGATACGCGGGCCCAATCGAATATTGCTCTTCGTGGTTCACCACTACTTTGCAGACTGTTGTGTCTTCCTGTTCTCTATCCATATCGTCTCCTCTGTCTATGCTCCACTACACCGAATTTGCCGTTGCTTCTATTCCTCCAGGACCTCCAGGTGTCCCGTGCCCTTCAGTGCAGCCACATCAATGTCGGCCACGCAGCGCACCTTCACGTAATTGAGTATTAGATTGCCAGCGAGGTGAACAGCGCCGGTTCCCTGCTCAAAAATGGCACCACTCAGATCAGTGAGCGCTTCATCAAGTCTAACGCCCAACTCTGTACCCCCGCACGTATCCGTGAACGTGATCAGCACATAGCCTCGATCAATACTCTGCTTCAACTCCTGCGCCGATTCTGCCCGGCGAGTGAGCACCGGGTGATCGCCTTCCGATAGTCGTTGTACTAGTTCATCCATTGCTCTGTCTCCATTGTATCATCTATCTTGCTCATTCCGTTTCTATATCCTGTTCGCTCGTCTCTGTTTCCTCGGCTCGCGCATACTCAGGGATCTCGAAGTCCAGCTCTTTCTGGCAGTACGCGATCCACTCAGGCGTCACGTGGTCAAAGATGAGGTAGTGTTCAAACCGAACGGATGAGCTAAAGGCTTGCGCTGGACACTTTTACAGGTTCTGTGGTAATATAGCCCTCTGGTCCAACGATAAAATAAGGAGGGCAAATGCGAGACATAGGG
>DSAR01000563.1 GCA_011046405.1 Chloroflexota bacterium
AAACCTGGTTTTCTTCGACTCCCATTTGATTTTTGAACAAGACCAGCCTCTCTCAACAGCTTACAATGGCTTTTCGGCGATCCTTTCGCACAAAGCCTTGGTCTTCACCCCGGGTTCAACCCCATAACGTCTACGAATGAAAGAGGTCCGGTGACGAGTCCACACCACAAGTGACCAGGCGCCGGACACCGAGGCCACTGTTGGGAAATCTGAATGAGAGAAGAGACGTGGAACAGGTGATGGTGGTACAGGGCGCGGGCGGTGTGTGCAAAACGGTGCTGGCGATCCGGGCCGCGCGGGATGCGTCAGTACAGGAGCGATATCGGGATGGTGTCTTCTGGATAGACGTGGCGCGTGGCGAAGGGCGCGATACGAGGGCAGCGGGTGGTGCTGATGCTAGGACTTTTTGAGAAGATACGGGAAGACGAGCATGTCGCGAGATACCTGTCAAAAGTCAGTCGTTGGCAGTTGACAGGTATTTTCTTTTGATTTATAATGTAAGCGTTTACATTGGCCAGCCATTCCTTGTCGGAGAATCGGAAGTGAATTTGATTGAAAATTGTGCCGCTTGTCCCATCCCTCCAAAGCCCCCTGTTTCAATCTCTGCCTGCTTGAAATCATCCCGTTCGGACAGCTGCACGCCGCTTGCCGACGTCGGCCTTTCACTTGCGCCAATCTCTCGAGCTTGCGATAGCAAGGGAATAACCTGGTGTTCATCTGCGACTCATCCGCCTTCCTGCGTTACATTGGCCTGAGCACTGAGGGCTCAGAGCCTCTGCAACGCTGGGTCGGCAGTAGGGCCTAAACAATCGAATCCTTGCACAGCGAGCAAGAACCGCTCCGCTTCTGCCGTCGGCATCCTTTATTGGTTCTGGCTTGGAAGCGCAGCGGCTTCTGCCAGGTTAGGGGAGAGAACGATGATTTTTGCCGTACAATACCTTGAGGATAGCCCCTACGTACAGCGGATTACACCGGACGAGGGACGCGAGCGTCTGCGAGACGCCCTGGCGCGTTTGCCTATCTCGATGCTCGTCCTGGGTTGGAACGTGCCCGACCCTTTGTTAGACGTGTGTGCAGAGGAGGCCGCGCAGGCCGGGGCGCAGGTCTTGCGCTGGCACCTGCTATTGAGCGGCGACGGCGCGTTTGTACCCCGGCCCGAGTGGCAGGTGATGGGGCTTGACGGCGAACCGGTACCGGGATACATGGATATGCCCGAATTTACCTTCGTCTGTCCCAATCGACCGGCGGCCCGGGAGGCTGTCTTGGCCCACCTGCACGAGGCAATCCACGACGGCTTGTACGAGGGGGTGTTCCTGGACCGCATGCGGTATCCATCCCCGGCCGAGGCCCCGGACCGCTTCTTGGGATGCTTCTGCGAGGATTGCCGACGTCTCGCAGCCGATAGCGGGTTGGATTTGGAAGAGGCGCGTCACCGAATCCAGACGTTGCTCGAGACGCCGGAAGGGGCCCGGGCGTACGTGCGGGTATTACTGGATCCGCTCGCTTCTACCGCTCACGATGCAAACCTGGCACATCTGCGGGCCTTTTTGGACTTCCGGCAGAAGAGCGTCACGCGCTTCATCCGCCAGGCCTGCGACGTGATTCGAGATGAGGGGCTTATGGTGGGGTTGGATTGTTTCTCGCCCGCTTTGACCTACCTCGTGGGACAGGATCTGAAAACCCTGACGCCCCATTCCGATTGGATCAAAGTGATGACCTATGGGCACACTTTTGCCCCAGCCGGCATACCCTTTGAGTTGTTGGGGCTGGCCGACTGGCTGCTCGAACGCGGCTTCTCGGATGGGGCGGCGCTCGAGATCCTGGCTCATGGGGTGCGATTGCCGCTTCCTTCGACGCGCAGCGGATTGCACGAGCGAGGATTGGCCCCCGAAGCTTTGGCCGCCGAGGTCAATCGCGCGCTCGACGTGGTGAATTGCAAGTTGTTGGCCGGGATTGAACTGGTCGATCACGAGGTTACCCGGCTGGATCCAGAGCAGATTGCGGCGGATCTGCAGGCATTCCATGCGGCGGGGGCCGATGGCTTGGTGTTATCGTGGGATCTGTGGCACATCCCGACGGATTGGTTGGACCTCGTCGGATCGCGCTTTATGGACTAGCAGGCTGTCGGAGAGAACAAAATTCAGCTGGCTCTGGCAGCAAAATGTTCGAAGTCGCCTCAGATTGTTCTTTTCCGAGGTCCGTCTTGCAAGCGCCGCTCGCCTTACCCCATCTTATTGAGAAGATACCGTATACTTCGCTTGCGACGTCGCCTTGACGACCGACATGCAACTGCACACCTGCGACGAGATCATATCGAACGACACCGACGTCCCCACCGACGCCGGGGGCGGGGCGGCCTTCGTCTTCGTCACCGGCCCGGCCTTCGACGCTGGCGGCGCGTTTACGATGACCGTCGACTTCGTCAACCTGGAGACACGCGGGGCGCCGGAAGAGCCGGAACCGCCAGAACCGCCGCTGGCCGTGCGCGTCAACCAGGTGGGGTATCTGCCTGGAGCAGCCAAGCGGGCGACCGTCGGCGGCGCCCCGGGAACACTCCAGATGCCGCTCCTGTGGGAGGTGCTGGATGACGCCAACACGGTCGTTCTCTCCGGTACGACCGAGATCTTCGGCGATGACCCGGCCTCCGGTCAGGAGGTGCACATCGCTGACTTTTCCGCTCTCGACGCGACCGGCGTCTACACGCTCCACGTTGGAGACGACGCCAGTTATCCCTTCGAGATTGGCGCGGATATCTACGACGATCTGAAGTACGACGCGCTGGCCTACTTCTACCACGCCCGTAGCGGCACGCCGATCACGATGCCGTACGCCGGCGATCCCGAGTTCACGCACCCGGCTGGGCACATCTCAGAGGGCGTCAACGATGGCGACTACAACGTGCCCTGCTTCGAGGGAACGGCCGGCGGCGTCCAATGGCACGGCGCTTGTACAGACGCGCTGGGCGAAACGTATGCCCTCACCGTAACCGGTGGCTGGTACGACGCGGGCGACTATGGTAAATATATGGTCCCCGGCGGCTTTGCCACCTATCTGCTGTTGAACCAGTACGAGCGCACGCAGCACAACCCCTACGCCGATCCCGCGACCTTCGCCGACGGCGCGATGAACATCCCAGAAAACAACAATGGATTACCAGACATACTGGACGAAATTCGTTGGGAGATCGCGTTCATGCTCAAGATGCAGGTGCCGGACGGCGCGGTCATCGAGCGCTTGGATGTCGATCTCAATCAGACGATCACCGACACGACGTTGGCCGGGATGGTGCATCACAAGATCCACGGCGAGAATTACGACACCTGGGGCGTAGGCCCCCACGAAGATGCGACGCCTCGGCACCTGTACCAGCCCAGCACAGCCGCCACGCTCCACCTGGCAGCGCTTGGCGCACAGGCCGCCCGCATCTGGGAGAGCGTCGACGCTGACTTTGCGAACACCTGCCTCACCGCAGCCGAAAAGGCATGGCAAGCCGCCCTGGCGCACCCCGAGATGTACTTCCCGCCCGCACTATCGAGCGGCGGCGGCCCTTACGACGATACGCGCGTCACCGACGAGTTCTACTGGGCGGCGGCGGAACTGTTCATCACCACCGGCGAGCAAGAATACCTGGATTATCTGCTCGCTTCCCCCCACTTCCTGGAGATGCCCAAAGAGCAGACTGGGGAGGGGAACGTCTCGATGGTCTGGCCCGATACCGCGGCCTTCGGCACCTTCTCGTTGCTGCTGGCGCCCAATACGCTCACCGAAACGTTGGTCATGGAGGGGCGCAGCAATCTCCTGGATACGGCCGATTTCTATCTCGACATTCAGAATACCGAGGGGCACCTGGTGCCATACCGGAAGGACGACCAGATGTACCCGTGGGGCTCCAGTTACTACGTGCTCAACAACGCGATCGTCCTGGCCACGGCCTACGATCTCACCGGCGACGTCGACTACCTGAACGGTGCCTCCGAGGCGATGGACTACATCCTGGGACGCAACCCGCTGGCGAAATCCTACGTCTCCGGCTACGGTTCGGATCCACTGCGTAACCCGCATCACGCTTTCTGGGCCTCCCTGTCGGGGCCGCCGCCGGGCGTGCTGGCCGGTGGGCCTTATCGTGGTAGTGGATGGGATCCCACGGCTGCGGCTAACTTGCAGGATTGTGTCGGTCAGACGTGCTACATCGACCACGTCAATTCCTGGTCGACCAACGAGGTGACCATTTACTGGAACGCGTCGTTGGCCTGGATGTCCGCTTTCCTGAGCGAAAACAAGGCGTTTGAGACGCCCATCACTTTCGATACGACGCACACCGAGGAAGTCGATCTGATCGGGTTGACGGCCGACGTCTATACCGTGACCTATCAGACAGTCTTGCAGGCCGAAACAGACGTGACGGGTAACGTCTACGTGACCTACACCCTCGACGTCGAGTTGACGCCAGTCCGCTTGGATCGCTCCAACGATGCCGGCACCATTCATCTGCCACCGACGACGTACTGGTGGACTGATGGGATGAGCGCGGGCGAGACGATCACGTTGACCCTGGTGACGACCGCTTCGGTGCAGTCGACGATGGGGAAGGACGCGCTTCACAGCACTATCGTCGCCTATGACGGGCAGACACTGCGCGGCCCGTGGTCGTTAGAGACGACGCTCAAATCTTCGATCAAGATATACCTACCGCTGGTGATGAGAAATTCTGGATGATCCAGACCTAGGTTGAATAGCGTAGGTTGAATATAGACAGAAAGCCACCGGGAGGACGTTGGCCCGGTGGCTTTCTCTTATGCTCTTCGATAGCAGTCGTTGGCAGTTGACAGGTATGTCCTTTTGGTTTATAATGTAAGCGTTTACAGAAAGCGCTTACATTGGGCCGGTCATTCCCTGTCGGAGAATCGGAAGTGAACCTTCAACCCGAATCGAAACGCCGCTCCCGGGCGACAATCACCGATGTGGCGAGAAAAGCAGGGGTTTCTATCGCCACCGTCAGCCGGGTGATCAACCAAACCGCTGCGGTCGCTCCGGAGACCGAGAGCCAGGTGCGAGCCGCGATCACAGCCTTGAACTATCGTCCTCAATCAGCAGCGCGGGTGTTGGCCAGCAGAAAAACGAAAACGATAGGGTTGCTCATTCCCGAGATCAGCGGCGATTTCTTTTCGCCCCTGTTGCGTGGAATTGAAGCCGAGACCAGGAATGCAGGCTTTGCCCTGCTCATCTATGCCACACAAAGAGAACAAGCAACCGAGGCGACCGATCTCCAGCCTTTGAGGGAACATAATACGGGTGGCATGTTGGTATTTGTCAACAGCCTGCCTGAAAAAGAGTTGATTCGGCTCGATCAAATCGAGTTTCCAGTCGTTTTGATTCATTGCTCCTCGCCCGAGGGTTTGAACATCCCTTGTGTCACGATTGAAAATAAGCATAGCGCGCAGGCGATGATCGATCATCTGATCGAGGTGCACAATTGCCGCCGTATCGCTTTTCTGACCGGAGCGGATGGGCAGGAGGATTCGTACTGGCGTGAGATGGGGTATCGTGAGAGTTTGGCAGCGCACGATATCCCTTTCGATCCCCAATTGGTTACAACGGGGGGCTTCAATAGACACGACGCTCACAAGGCTATCGCAAATTGGCTCAGGGAAGGTCTGGCGTTCGATGCAGTTTTTGCCGGTGATGACGAAGCTGCCGTTGGTGTGTTGACTGCGCTCAAGGCCGGGAACAAGCGAGTGCCGGAAGATGTTGCTGTGACCGGGTTCGATGATCTCCACCTTTCCCGTTACCTGCATCCTCCGTTGACCACGGTTCGCGCCCCGACAGAACAAGTGGGGCGCGAGGCAACCAGGCAATTGGTGCGCTTGATCCAAGAGGGAGAGGCGGATCCACTCGTCCTGTTGCCAACCGAGCTGGTGATCCGCCAATCGTGTGGTTGCGCTGGACCTTGACAGAATTCTTTCAGCATGAACCACAGTCCGCGCTCACATGCTTGCGTGAGCGTTCGAGCGGCGATGTGCTATCGGTTGTTCGCCAGCACCGCTGGACTGTGGCCTGGCGCAGGGCGATTGTATTTAAGTTTTTGCTTGCCGAGAACCGGGATCTGGCGATCCCCCGGGTGAGCAAAGATATAAATGCAATTGCCATAACCTGGCAGAGCCAGAGCCAAGAAGGGCCGCCGATTGATTCGTGCAAACCTGTCCTGAGCGTAGTCGAAGGATTCGTGGCTAATCTCTCACCGCGACCATGCAAAATCCCAAAGAACGAAAATGGCAAGCAGACGATAGTGAGCAAAGGAGGTAAAGACAGAAAAGATAACTTGAATTGGTCCTTTGATTGAGCGTAAGCTGTTCCGTATAAAAACATGTACAAGTGAGGAGAAAAATGATGCGAAAACTTTGTTTCTTTCTAGTTGTGCTACTGGTTATTACCAGTGTGCTGCTGGCCGCCTGTGGTCCGGCGCCTATCGAGGAACCCGCCGCACCCGTGGCGACTACAGCGCCCGAAGCTACCGAGAAACCCCCAGAACCGACCAAGGCCCCTGAGCCTGCAACGAACGAAAAGGTAACGATCCGCTGGTTCGTCGGCCTGGGCACCGGTTCGGACCCGGAGCAAATCCCGCAAGAAGAGCTGGTGATCGAGGCCTTTAACGCCTCCCAGGACCGGATCGAGCTGGTGGCCGAGTTCGTGGACAACGAGCAGGCTCCCGATCAGCTCAAGACCCAGATTGCCGCCGGCGACCCGCCCGACATCGTCGGCCCGGTGGGCCAGAGCGGCGTCAACGAGTTCAGCGGCCTCTTCATGGATCTGACGCCTTACCTGACCGACTTTGACTTCAGCGATTTCGACGAGGACTCGATCGACGCCTACCGCCTGGAAGGGGAGGGTCTGCTTGGCCTTCCTTTTGCCGTTTTCCCTTCCATGATCTTCTACAACCGCGACCTCTTTGACGAAGCTGGCCTGGCTTACCCGCCCCACAGGTACGGCGAGCCCTATGCTGACGGCGACCCCTGGACCGTGGACAAGCTGGAAGAGTTAGCCCTGCTGTTGACGGTGGACGCCAACGGCAACGACGCCACCAGCCCGGACTTCGATCCGGAGAACATCGTGCAGTTTGGTTACCACACCCAGTGGACCGACCCACGCGGTCATGCGGCCGCTCTCTTTGGCGCCGACAACGTCATAGACGACAACGGCGACGCTATGCTCTCCGACCGCTGGCGAAGGGCCTTCACGTGGTACTACGAGGGCATGCACGTCAAATACTTCATGCCCAACGCAACTTATCAGAACAGCGACCTGCTGGCGGCCGGCAACCCGTTCGACTCTGGCAACGTGGCGATGACCCACTGCCATCTCTGGTACACCTGCTGCAACTCGAACGTCCCCCACTGGGACATCGCCGCCGTTCCCTCCTACAACGATAGAGGCGACGTGACCGTCAAGCTGCACGCCGACACCTTCCGCATCTTCGAGGCCACCAAGTATCCCGAGGAAGCGGTCGAGGTTCTCCTTTACCTGACCGGCGATGCGGCCGGCGATCTGCTCCAGATCTATGGCGGTATGCCCGGGCGCACCAGCTTGCAGGAAGAGTTCTTTGCCGGGCTTGACGAGCGTTTCCCGCAGGGCGTGGACTGGCAAGTGGCCATTGATGGTCTCGCCTACCCGGACGTTCCTAACCACGAGTCCGATCTGCCCAACTATGCCAAGGCCTACGACCGCATCGGCGCCTTCCAGACCCTGTACGAGACCGAACCCAATCTGGACATCGACGCGGAACTGGATAAACTCGTGCAAGATTTGCAAGCGATCTTTGACGAGGTCAAGTAAACTCGCCCCTGGCTTTTGGACATGTAGGCGTCTTTTCTGAACGGCTCGGATCAAAAGAGTGGGGTCAGCCCACACTCGGGCTGACCCCACGAAATTTACTGCGAGGAGTAGGGCTCATGTCGTTCGAAACGCTTTCTAAGCTTTCCTTGAAAGACCTCAGGCTCAAGCGGGTCAAACTGAGCAAATTGGCCCGCCGCGAGGCCTGGTGGGGCTTGTTTTTCCTCTCGCCCTGGATCATTGGTTTCTTTTTGTGGACCTTCGGCCCCATGATCGCGTCCCTTGTGTTTTCTTTTACTGACTTCAACCTCCTCCATCGAGAGGGGATTCGGTGGGTCGGTTTGAGGAACTACCGTCTGTTGTTCACAGATCCAAACGTCAAGACGGCCGTGTCGGTTTCGCTCCGTTTTGCGGCCCTTGCATTGCCGGTCAGCATCCTCCAGCCTATTCTGATGGCGGTCCTGTTGAACGACGAGCGGCTGTGGGCCAGGCGATTGTTCGCTACCTTGTTCTACATGCCCTCGATCGTGCCGATGGTCTCGGCCGTCTACATCTGGCAGGGGATTATGAACACGCAGACCGGCTGGATCAACCGGTTTCTGGCGGTGCTCGGTATCGCCGGTCCAGATTGGCTCAATTCCCAGGTTTGGATCTATCCCTCGTTGATCATCATCGGCCTATGGGGCGTCGGCGATATGATGCTCTACACGATGGCGACGATGCAAGGGGTGCCAACCGAGCTGTACGAGGCGGCGCAAGTGGATGGCGCGGGGAGATTCAGACAATTCTGCCACATCACCCTCCCGCTGATCACGCCCGTGATCTTTTATAACCTCATTCTTTCATCCATTGGCATCGCCCAATACTTTTTGGTGCCGTTTGTCCTCAAAGGTCCGAGTGGAGACCCCGGCAACGCCACCTGGTTCTACGGGCTGCACCTGTACAAGGAGGCTTTTTCCTACTCGAAAATGGGCTATGGCGCCACCTTGGCCTGGGTGTTGTTCATATTCGTGTTCATCGTGACCGTCTTTTTGTTCTGGTCATCCAAATACTGGGTCTTTTACCAGGCCGGGGAGGAAAAGTGATGACTGCTCGCACCCAATCTCCACGTCCGGTGCATACATCCTCAGTTCTACAGCGGCAAGTTCGTCCTGCCCTGGCGGGCGCCACCTTTACCGTGTTCACGCTCATGATCCTGATGGCTTTCCTGTCTCCATTTGGCTACATGTCCGTCACCGCGCTCAAGGACCGGCAGATGATCACCGAGCCCGGTTCCCCGATCTTGCCGTCTCGGCCGGCGACCTTTACGTATGAAGGAAACGAATACCCCGTTCTGCGCGTTCCAGACGAGGATGGTCACTTGCACGAGTGGGCCATCATCAAAAAGGGGCGAGAGGAAAGCACCTTTATCGACCCCCACCACCCAGAGGCAGGACTGATTCAATGGACGGGCAGATGGCGCACGTTGGAACCTGCCTGGGAGCTCAGTCCGATGTGGGAGAACTTTAGCTACGCCTGGACCCAACTCAACATGCCGCGCCTGTTGCGCAACACGTTGCTGATCGCGATTGTTGGCTTGATTGGAACCGTATTCTCGTGTACGGTCGTGGCTTACGGCTTTACCCGCTTCCGCATCCCGGGCAAAAACATCCTCTTTTTGCTCCTCGTTTCGACCATGATCCTGCCCGCCTTTGTCACCATTGTGCCCACGTACATCCTGTTCGAACGTATCGGCTGGATGGGGACGATGTTACCGTTGATGGTGCCCCATTTTTTCGCCAACGCCTACAACGTCTTTTTGCTGCGCCAATATTTCCTGACCATCCCGCGCGAGATGGATGAAGCGGCGATGATCGATGGCGCCGGCCCCATCCGCACGCTTGTCTCGGTCATCCTGCCCCAATCCATCCCGGTCCTGGTGGCGGTGGGAATTTTCCACTTTATGTGGGCCTGGAACGACTTTTTTGGCCCGCTGCTCTATCTCTCGACCGCTATAAGACTGCAGCCGATTGCGATTGGCATCCAGCGCTTCAACGCGCAGTTTTCCGCCCGGCCGCACATGGTCCAATCGTCCGCCCTGCTGGGCCTGTTGCTGCCAGTGATCCTCTTTTTCCTGGCCCAGCGTGTCTTCATGCGGGGCATCGTCTTTACCGGGGTCGAGAAATAGATCATGTCCCCACACGTTGCTACGTCGCCAGGACCCCTGATGAGATGGGCGGCCCGAGTTTTGTTGCTGCTTTGTTGCGTCGCCTGTGGAGCCAGACCACCCGACACACTGCCGACCTGGACGCCCGCGCCGACGCCGGTTCCGGACGCCCTGTTCGTGGACGGCGGGCAGGCGCTCGGCCCGATTAGCCCCTACGTCTACGGCGCGAGCTATGGCCCCTGGGTGATCGTTCCGCCTGATCTAATGCCCCAGGCCGAAGCCTCCGGCGTCACGTATCTCCGTTTCCCGGGCGGCGAGTGGGGCGACCAGAACGACCTGCGGGATTACCACATTGACCGGTTTATCGCGTTCGCCCGGCAGATCGGCGCAGAACCCAAGATCAACGTGCGCATGCCGGGGGGCACCCCCGAACAGGCGGCGGATCTGGTGCGCTATTGCAACGTGACCAACGACTACAACGTGCGCTATTGGGCCATCGGCAACGAGCCTAATCTGTATACCGCCTATATCATGTACGACGACTATGACACCGTGCGCTATAACCGGGAATGGCGCGAGTTTGCCGAGGCCATGCGGGCGGTCGATCCCGACATCGTGCTGATCGGACCGGAAACCAGCCAGTACACCGGCAATCCAGAAACCGACCCGCGCGACGAGGCCGGCCGCGATTGGGTGCGCGAATTCCTGTTGGCCAACGGCGACCTGGTAGACATCGTCGCCATCCACCGCTACCCCTTTCCCACCACGATGACCGGCCCATCGCCGACGATTGACGAACTGCGGGCCAACAGCCGCGAGTGGGACGTCATCATTCCCAACCTGCGGGCCTTGATCCGCGAGACGACCGGGCGCGACCTGCCGGTGGCTGTGGACGAGATCAATTCTAATTGGACCCACGCGACCGGCGGAGAAGCGACGCCCGACTCCTTCTACAACGCGATCTGGTGGGGCGATGTGCTCGGCCGTATGATCCGGCAACAGGTAGACATCGTGGCCTACTTTTTGCTCCAATCCCAGACGAGTCAGGGGGGCTATGGCCTGCTGGCCAGGTTCGAGGCGCGCCCGACCTATTACGTCTACCAGATGTACCAGCATTTCGGCGACGAGCTGTTGTACGCCTCCTCCGACGATCCGGACGTGTCCATCTATGCCGCTCGGCGCCAGGACGGCGCGCTGACGCTCATGCTCATCAATCTCGGCCCAGACGAGGCGCGCAAGCCGCTCCGCCTGGAAAATGTGACGCCCGCCGGCCCGGCCGAGGTCTGGCTCTTCGACATAGAGCATCCCGCCGAACGAATTGGCGCCCAGACCCTTGCGGACGGCGCAGTGATCGTGCTGCCGCCGCAGTCTATATCGCTTTACATCATGCCTTGATTCAAGCGAACGCGCCTGAGGGCTGGAGG
>DSAR01000453.1 GCA_011046405.1 Chloroflexota bacterium
CACAAATCAGCCACGAATTTCACGAATTAACACGAAGAAAAGAAGATAAATTCGTAAAATTCGTGCAATTCGTGGCAAAAAAGCACGGAGCTATCTGCGCTCCCCCAACTCGTAGATACGCCCGACCAGCACCATCCGCAGTTACACGCTGGTCAGCCTGACCAACGGCGTCTGGTATACCGTCACCCTTGAGGCCCTGGTGGACGACGTCCTCTGCTTGACCGCGAGCGACCGCGTGAGACCCACAGACCGATTCGTGTATCTGCCGCTCGTCTTGCGAGGTAACTGAGCCGCACAAAAATGGATCGAATGGGACACGGTTATTCCCGATTCGGTTATTACCCCTTGTATACCTGCTACTTGATATGAAAAAGGAGACTCAATGAATACAAAATACCTGAAACAACTCGGGTTGCTTTTCTTGCTCACCTTGCTGGCTACGTTGGGGACATCCGTGTCGGTCACAGGGCAGGCCGGCCCGCTGGTCCCCCACATCGACGTGCACCCCGGCACGAGCGTGGCCGTGGGGGAGGAAGTCCTGTTCGACGCCACCGGCACCACCTACGATGACGCCAGCGCGCTGCAAAAGGGCCGCTTTGAATGGGCTTTCGGCGACGGTTACGTCCTCAAGCACGGTGAACCGATCTACTACTCGATGGACAGCGGCACCGCCTGCACGCACTTTTACATGCGGCCTGGAACCTACACGGCGACCCTGACGGTGTCGGTCTGGGACCAGTTCACCACCGGCGGCGATCCGGTCGGTGATCCCGTGGCCGTGGAAACGACGACGACCCAGATCACCGTGATCGGCCAGGATCCCCAGCTCCCGCCCCGGCCGGCCGACGTTCCGCTCCTGGAGATGATGCTGGATGGAGACCTGACCGATAGCTCACCCAGTGGACTGCCGGCGACGTGGCAGGGTGGGACGGGAGGCTTTACCCGGGGAATGGCCGGCCAGGCGGCCGACCTGACCGGCGGCGCCCACATCACGGTCACCGACACGACCAGTGTGTTCGGGGGACAGGAAGAACTGACCCTCTCTCTCTGGGCGAGGAAACGCGCCACCGATACCTACGCCTACCTGGTGGACAAGCCCGGGCAGTTCAGCCTGGGCATCCTGGGCAGCCGGACCTTGCGGGCTACTTTCGTCACCTCGAACGGATCGGTGCGCGCCACCTCTTACCTGGCCTACGAGATAGACGGACTGCAGTGGCATCATTATGCTGCCACCTACGACGGCGCGACCGTCCGGCTCTTCCTGGATGGACGGGAACTGGCCTCGGAAGTCTACAGCGGGACGCTGGCGACCTCGACCGACAATCTCCTGATCGGAAAGGAAGCCGACTCGACCGACGTCTGGGACGGCTACGTGGACGAGGTCAAAGTCTACGACCGGGCGCTATCCCTGGAGGAACTCTACACCGGGTTTGAACTGTGGCACGCGCCTTTTCAGGCCCGGATCGCCCAGTACATCTACGTCCAGGTGCCGGGCCAGGTCCATCGCGACGCGACGAACAAGCTGAAGATGACCGTCGAGGGAGATAACGCCTACAGCACCGTGCTCGTCGAAAAATCGAGCCTGGCCGCCGAGGAAAAGGTGCTGCTGCGCAACGGGGACCTGCCGGCGGGCGCCTACACCCTGACGGCCCAGCTTTTGGATTCCGGGGACGCCGTCCTGGAAGAGATCCAGGAGACCTTCGCCAAGCCCTACGATGGCATCCCGGCGATGGGCATCGACGAGAATAACGCCATCTGCGTCGATGGCGAGCCCTTCTTCCCCGTCACCCCGTGGCTGCTGAACGAGGGCTATATGGAAGACTGGCAGACGAATGGATACGTCAACACCCTCTTCGCCGAGGGTTGGTACGCCGAGCACAACGTCGACACCTGGACCGATTATCTGAACGCGGCCCAATCCAACGGCCTGTACGCCATCGGCCCGGAGCGCTGGTTCGGCCTGGGGCTGGCGCACATCGACCTGGATCCGGCCTGGCGACGGCACTTTGCCCGCAACGCCGACATTGGCGTGATAACCGATTACGTCAGCGCGACCCGCGATCTCCCGGCGTTGATGGCCTGGATGTGGCTGGACGAGCCTGACCTGGGCGGACGCGGGTACCGCGTGCCGCCGCCGGTCTTGAGCGCCTGGACCTATGCCACCCACCAGGCCGACCCCCGTCACCCGGTCGCCACCAACTTTACCGGCGGCACCTGGCTTCCCTACTATGGTACCCGCGGTTATGACTACGATTACTTGAACAGCGCGGCCTGGTTTGGCGGGAAGAAGTATTTCTCCGTCGACATCTCCGGTTTCGATATCTACCCCCTGGAGTACCGGGAGCATCCCGCGCTCAACGATCCCGACCGCGGCGTGATGGACCTCTATGTCGAGGCCATCGACCGGTCCATTGCCAAGAATTATGACCTGGTCCCCTTTATGTCCTTCGTCGAGGTGTGTGACATCGACGAAAGCCGGCAGACCCCCGGCCCGACCCACGAGCAGGTGTTGATGGAAGCCTGGCTCAACGTAGTCCACGGCATCAAGGGCATCAACTGGTTCCACTACTTCGAGTACGACACCATCCAGTACGACGCCATGGCCGAGTTCACCGATCAAATCACCCGGCTGGCCGATGTGGTGCTGGGACCCGAGGTCGATCGACCGGTGACCGACAGCGCGAACGAGCGCGGCAACCGGGTGGATACGATGATCCGCGAGCACGACGGCGCCGTCTACGTCTTCGCCGTCCGCGTGACCGAGCCGGAGCCCCTGGACTTCGAAGAGCAGGGTTACCCGGAGCCCGAGAGCATCACCGTCGACTTCGCGGTCGAGGGTGTGGGGAGTGGCCTGGCCGAGGTCTTCGACGAGGGCCGGACGGTGCCGGTGACCGGCGGGACTTTCAGCGACACCTTCGCCCGCGAGGCCGTGCACATCTACAAGATCGAGGTGGTCCCTCTGGACCTGCACGCCAGGCCCGGCGACGAGACCATCTATCTCGATTGGAAGATCCATGTCACAGACACGATCGATAGCTGGCAGATTAATTACACCAGCGACACCGGCACGGCGCTGATGCCGCCGCTCACCCTCACGTCCACGGCCCGCAGCGCCGTCATCACCGACGTGACCAACGGTGTCTGGTACACCGTCACCCTCAGCGGCCTGGTCGACGAGACGTCCTGGCTGAGCGACACCGCTACTACAATCACGAGGAGTCAGCGGTCCGCTTTCCGGTCCTGCGCGTGCTCCGGAGCGGCACCGTGACGGCGTCCATCACGTACACCAATTACGCCGGCGAGGCGGTCATTTTCTCAGGGCACAACACCAGCGGCGAACCCTACAAGTATAACCACCCTGGCGTTGGGTATCGAGCCCAGCGATCAGCAGGAGATTTCCGGCCAGGGGGTGCAGCACATCGTCATTGAAGGCTTGATCGTCGAGGGGGCGACCAGGCGGGGGCTGGGCATCTTTGGGCCGGCCAACCAGTATGCCTCGGCAGTGAATCCCACGGAAAACGTGCTCGTGCGGCACGTCATCGCCCGGAACAACGTGGGAGGCAACGTCGCCGGGGATGGCATCCGCACGGAGGGCAAGCTGGTCAACGTGACTATCGAGTACTGCGAGGTATACAACAACACAGACGGCGGGATCGGCTTTGGCCGGGTCAGCAAGACCTGGCACGAGCCCGAGCCCGAGGACGACATGAGCGCGGCCCAGTATTCCACCATCAGGAACAACCTGATTTACGACAACGTCCATCCCGACTATCCCGGCAACACCGATGGCCTGGGCGGCAGCCACATGTACCGCTGCACCATCGCGGACACCGTCACCTTTGGCAACAGCGACGACGGCATGGACGTCTATGCCTCCATCGAGGTGACAGTCACCTCTAACATCGTCTTCGGCCATTCGTACGAGGGAGGCAACAACGCCGGCATCAAGTTCTCCGCCGGGGGTGGGGGCCGGCACCACATCGCCCGGAACGTCGTGTTCAACAACGATGGGTACTCTTTCGAGGGTTCCAGCCCCAATAATGCGCTGCGCACCTACTATCCCAGCCGGCTGATCGACAATCTGGGCTACAACGGCGGCCTGTTCGGCTTCAGCCTGGGATCGGGTTATACCACCTATCCTGGTTTCGAGAGGATCTATCTGCGCAATAACGTCGCCCTGGACAACGCGCTTCACGACTTTGCCGGCGGGCGCAGGGACTGGGTTGACAGCGATTACAATTTCATCTCCGACGCCGACGACCTGGCCGATATGCGGGACATCGGCCAGGACGTGCACTCGTTGACCGGCGATCCCCAGTTAGCCAACAAGCACGTGGTTATCGACACCCACTTTGATCCCACTTGGAGCGTGGAGAAAAAACTGGCCTACATTCGCGATCAGGTCAAGGTGGCCTTCAAACCACTGTCGGAGAGCAACCTGATTGACGCGGGGACCTTGATTGACGGCTACCATCACTTCACACCGGGAGAGCACCCTGGCGAACGGGTTATCTGGTATGGAGACGATCCCGACATCGGCCCATACGAATACGTACCGGTCGGTGGTCCGGAACTGGCGCTTCAGGGTACGCCCGGCGACGAGGCCATTCGTCTGACCTGGCTGGTCACCGGCACGCTGCCTGCGAGTACCACCTGGCACCTCGAATACTATACCCAGACAAACAGCCTCTACACTGCCACCGATTCCTTTAGCACCACCCGCGCCTACACCCTCACCGGCCTGACCAACGGTGTCTGGTACACCGTGACGCTGAACGGTGTGCTGGACGGGACGCCCTTCCTGACCGACACCGTGCGCGTGATGCCCGTCGGGGCCGCGCTGCAACTGCACGCCGCGCCCGGCGACGGGCAGGCGCACCTCACCTGGGGGTTCGACCCGGCGCCGGCGACGCCCTTCACCGGCACGTGGCGCATCGGCTACGAGAGCGACACCGGCACGCTGTTGGTGCCGCCGGTGGAGATCCCCACGGCGACCGCCCGCAGCTACACCCTCGCCGGCCTGGCCAATGGCGTGGGCTACACCGTCACCCTCGACGCGCTGGTGGACGGCGCGTCCTGGTTGAGCGCCAGCGCCCGCGTGACGCCGGGCGGGCACCGCGTGTACCTGCCCCTCGTTCTGAGGGCGTATTGATCGCGCTAGTTTAAGATTTTTGAGAGGATTGCAAAATGAAGAAACGAATGATCTGGACATTGATTCTTGTGATAGTCCTGCTGGCGATTGCGGGCCGCGTCTTGTCTGCTTCGAAACAGGTCGGCGAGACGGATCCGGTTGCGATGCGGGAAGATGTGAACGCCCAAGTCGAACAGGCAGCCGCTGGCGTTATCTACTACGTGGATTTTGACGGCGGCGACGATGCAAACGATGGACTGAGCAAAGACACCGCTTGGAAACACGCCCCTGGTGACGACAACGCTACAGGCAATGCGAATGCTGTGACACTCCAGCCGGGGGATACCGTGCTGTTCAAGGGGGGGGTGGTCTACCGGGGCAAGATTTACCTACTCAGGTTCAACGGGACGGTGACAGCTCCCATCACCTATAAAGGGAATGGGTGGGGAGAGGAGAGAGCCATCATCGAAGGCTCGCAGATCATCACCACACCGTGGACGCAGTGTGAGTCACGGGCGGCCTGTGGCGGCAATTCTAACTGGCAGAACATCTACTACACCGATGCACCCGCCGGAGTAGACTTCACCCAAGGTTTTTTTGAGGACGATGCGTTCGTCTGGCAAGCGCAAGATCCGAACCCAGGTGATCCTTTCTATTACGACCAGACCGATTACTTTCGGGTCATACCTCACGACGATCCGACCGTTACCCAGACGCAGACGTCCATAACCGATCCGAACTATTTTACCCAGACCGAGACGACGGCCTGGGATGGTGCTTCTGTGCTCGCCTGGCGGATCCCCAATGTGACGGTGATTAGAAAGGTGACCGGATTCGATCCTGACACAAGCACGATCTATCACGAGGATCTCGATGGCGATATCTATACCGATCGCGACACGTACTATGCTGTACTAAACCATCTGCGGCTGTTGGACCAGCCGGGGGAATACGTGTTGGACGAGGCTGCGGGCAGATTCTTCGTCTGGCCTTCCGATTCCGGTCATCCTAGTCAGCATACACCTACTCGGTCCTCAATCATAACGTTGGCATTTTTAGCGTCGAGTGCAACCACCTGGTTGTCGAGGGGTTCGAGGTCACTAAGTTCGGTATGGGCATCCGGGCCATCTCTAACGAGGGCTCTACCAGCCACGTCACCATCCGCGATAACCGCATTAGCCTACTGCGGGCCAACGATGGATACGCCCTACAGGTCAACGGCGATGATATACTGGTCGATCACAACACGGTGGTCGATTGCCAACGGGCGGTGGGCATTATGGCAGGAGGAAACCGCGTCATTGTTCGCAATAACTTTGTCAGCAGGACCTCCCGGCAGGGTATCTGGTTCATGGGGATCGAGAATGGCGAGATTCTGAACAACCGCGTAACCGATATCCGGGGCACTCATTCTAACGGCATCTCGGTCTACCTGTACCACAAGAACATCCTCATGGCGGGCAACCGGGTCTGGAACACAAACATTGCCATGACCTATCATGGAGATCAAGATCCGGATTTTGTCAACAATTTGATCGTTTACAACAATTTCTTTGCTAACGACGTTCACTCCTGGGGCAAAGGTATGTGCGGCGTCACGATTCTGAACAACACGTTTCTGGAGGGCATTTTCTTCCCCAGCGAGGACCAAGAGGTCGTTTTCATCAACAACGTCGTCAACGGGGGCGGCGGTGGTGACGTGCGCAGCCACAACGTCTACATCGGTCTAACCTGGAGCCAGCAACCGCGTTACGGTTGGGAACCTGGCCCAGGGGGAATCGTCGGCTGGGATCCGGAGGAGGAAAAATACGTACCCATCGTTCCCGAGACTGTCCTGGTCGATCCCACCGGAGATTATCGCCTACAGCCAGATAGCCCGGCGATCGATGCAGGCACCGACGTGACGGCCTATTTGCCGGCTCCGGGCGAATTTTCCTATGCCGGCTTCGGCGCTGACATAGATCGAACCTCCAGGCCATATGGCGTGAACTGGGATATGGGTGCCAGCGAGTTCACGCCGGCCCTGGATCTCTTTGCTCGGCCAGGAGATAGGACGATCTATCTGGACTGGACGGTCAATGCCACCGATATGCTACCTGTGAGCATTACCTGGCACATTGATTACTATACCCGGATGAGCAGTATCCACACCGTCACCGGCATCGTCAGCCCGACCCGCGCCTACACCCTCACCGGGCTGACCAACGACGCCTGGTACACCGTGACCCTGAACGGCATGCTGGACGCAGCGCCCTTCCTCACCGACACCGTGCGCGTGATGCCCGCCGGGGCCGCGCTGCAACTGGACGCCGCGCCCGGCGACGGGGAGGCATACCTCACCTGGGGGTTCGACCCGGTGCCAGCGACACCCTTCACCGGCACCTGGCGCATCGGCTACGAAAGCGACACCGGCACGCTGCTGATGCCGCCGATCGAGATCTCCACGGCGACCGTGCGTGCCTGGACGCTCACCGGCCTGGCTAACGGCGTGAGGTACACGGTGACGCTGGAGGCGATGCTGGATGCCTCGCCCTGGCTATCCGACACTGTGCGCGTGATGCCGACCGACCGCTTCGTCTATCTGCCGCTCGTCTTGCGCGGGCGATGATGCGCAATACAAGGAGCTCGAAATGAAAAAGCGATGGGTCCTTACACTGGTTCTCACCCTGACCCTGCTGGCGACGGCGGGGACGGCCCACTCCACGCCGCTGCCGTCCGCTCCATCAGGGCTGGTGGCGCTCTATACGGCGAACGCTTCCCCGACCACTCCGGCACTGCAAGACCTCTCGTTGCTCGACAGCGTCACCCACGATGGCGTCACCTGGACCTTTTCGCAGCCGGCGCCGGTCGGGCAGTTCGTCAACGGCGATTATTACGTGGTCGGGCCGGTGACGATTACCCACATTGATCCCCTGCCCACGCCGGAGAACGGTCGCCACGGCTCGGTGCTCAACATGCCCTGCAACAACTCGTCCAGGAGCCCCTTCGACAGCCGCGTGCAGGCCAACCGCTACGCGCCCGAGTTGCGCATCTACCCGCCCTTTGCCATGCAGCCCGGCGACACGCTAATCTCGTCGATCAGTGTGAACACGCTGGGCGCGCACCCCAACTGGCTGCGGGAAAGCGACCGTTCCCAGACGCCGGTCAGGAGCGTCTCGGTTCTGACCGTCCTGGATGCTCCCGTCGCCCCAGACGCCTTTCGACCCAGCTATTGCGACCGCGCGCAGACGATCTATTACAGCCGCGACCTACAGCGAAACCTGCTGCCCGCGCTGCCCAGGGTGTCCTCAATGCCCGACATCGCCGAATTCGCTGAGCACTTTCGACGGCCCTGGTTGGACGTCTGCTTCTTTGGTTTCGACGCGGCGATCGAATACCAGGCCGCCTACGGGCGCGAGGTCGGGCGGGCCGCCGGCATGGCTTCGCTCCTCCTGATGCTCGATTACACCCCGGCGGAAAAAGAGCCGCTGCTGATCCATTTCGTGCAGTATGGCATCGACCTTTGGGGCATTGCCGGGGCCGGACACCCCGGCTGGCCAGCCCACGGCGGGCACGGCAGCGGGCGCAAGTGGCCGCTCATCTTTGGCGGTACCCTGCTGGGTGATTCCGACATGCAGTCGCCCAGCCACAGCTATCCTGACCTGCGCTTTGGCGAGGACATGCAGACCATGTACGACACGGGATGGACGGGTGCCAACGTCGTGTACGCCGGCCATCAGGGCGTCTGGAATGGCGCCCCGGTTAGCGCCAACCTGGCCTGGGGATCTTACGAGCATCTGCACCCCTCGCAGTGGGAAAGCCAGCTCGGCGGTGGTTGGTACTATATCGGCGAGGACTATCGCCGCTGTTGCACCAGCCTATCGTGGATCGGTCAGGCGCTGAGCGCTCACATCCTGGGCGTCAAGAGCGCCTGGGACCACGATGCCCTTTTCGACTATGCCGACCGCTGGATGACCGAGGACGACACCGAGCACGTGGCCGCCATCCTGGCGGCGACCGGACAGGACTATTCCGCCGGTTGGGCGCGGCAGCAGCAATGCTGGGATGATTTCGTCGAAGAGATGTGGGCCGCCTACCGCGATTACCAGCCTACCCCCACCGTCGAACTGTCCGCCGCGCCCGGCGATGCCACCGCCCGGTTGATCTGGCGCGTCAGTGGCTCCTTGCCGACAACCACCACCTGGAGCATCGAGTACTATGGCCAGACCGTCGCCCCGCCGGTCTCGATCTCTGGGATCGTCAGCCCGACGCGTGCCTACACCTTGACCGGCCTGACGAACTATACCTGGTACACGGTGACGTTGAGCGCCATGCTGGAGACGACGCCGATCCTGAGCGACACGGTGCGCGTGATGCCCACCGACCGGTTCGTCTACCTGCCGCTCGTCTTGAGATGATGAACTGAGGCATTGAAAAAGGAGAAATCTAATGACCAAACTTACACGTCGTCAGTTCCTCGCCGGATTGGGAACCACCATAGCTGCTGCGTCGTTTGTCGACGCACGCCGGCTGACCGATCCCGCGATAGCGCCGGTGCAGGCCCGCCCGGCGCAGCTTCACCACGTTTACGTAGCCAAGAACGGCACGCCGGTCACCAACGTACAGGAGGTGGTCGAGCTGGCCGGCGGCATCGAGCGCTTTATCGGCGTCGATGACGTAGTGGTGCTCAAACCGAATGGGCAGTGGCCGCGACAGGGCTACACGCACACCGAATGTATGAAGGCGCTGATCGACGTGATCCTGGCCCGCCCCGGCGGCTTTGGCGGCGAGGTCATCGTCGCCGAGCACGTCCAGCGCAAAGAGAGCGACACCCTCTCGGGTAATTATTGCTGGAATATGCCGGCCGGCAGTAATCGCAACAACAACTGGCCCGACATGAATTATATGGAGTTGATGGACGATTATCACGATCGGGGCATCCATAACGTCACTGCGATCCCCTTGATCAACGTGGGGCAGGCGGACATTTCGGATAATTGGGAGGCGGTGAGCGGCCCGGCCGACCTGTCGCCGGGCAAGCACGGTTGGGTGCGCTTGCCGGCCTACACCGCGGCCAACGGACGCTCTATCACGCCGTCCTATCCGATCCTGCGCTCCGCCTACAGCGGCAAGCTGATCGACCTTCACCGGGGCGGCGGCGTCTGGGAAAACGGCGGCTACAACAGCCAGCAGGTCAGGTTCATCCCTCTGCCGACGCTCAACAACCACGGGTGGGGAAGCGAGGATTATGCCGGGATAACCAGCGCCGTCAAGTGCCACATCGGCTTTCAAGAGGGGACCTCGCTCCACTATGTGGGATACGGTTACAACCGCCCCGACGCCGTGGGCGAATCGGTCGGCTACCTGATCACCACCGTATTGGTCCCCACGTTCTACCTCACCTGCGCCGAATACAGCGGCCACGTCAGCCGCACCGGCGGCGCCACGCACACGCGCACGGTAGGGCTATGCGCCGACCCGGTGACGCTCGATTACTGGATGTGCAAGTACGTGTTGTATCCCTGCAACGAGGTCAGCTACTTTAATCCAGATAACGACAACAACACCCGCCAGACGCTGCTCGGCTGCCACGGCGAGGGGGTGGGTACGTTGAATGAGGCCGAGATGGACGTGCAGATCGTCGACGTGAGCCAGCTGGCCACGGTCGCGCTGCGGGGCGCGCCAGCCGACGGCGCGATTCACCTGTCCTGGCAGGTGACGGGGCCGCTGCCGGGCGGGCTGACCTGGGAGATCGCCCACACCAGCAGCGCCGGTGAGGTGGACCCGGCCGTGTCGGGCCTGGTCGCCGAAACCCGTGCCCACACGCTGGATGGCCTGAGCAACGGCGTCGTGTACACCGTCACCCTGCGCGGCAAGGTGGATGACGAGGTTGTCATGAGCGATACGGCGACCGTGATGGCGACGGACAAGTTCGTCTACCTGCCGCTGGTCCAGAGATGAGTCGAAGGAGGAGCGTGACTGCTCACCTTGTGCCCGCCGGATCACAATCCGGCAGTTTACAGGCGATGTGTTGGCTTCCGTCATCACCCATGATGGCCCTTGCACCATCGACGCGGATTGTGATCCGCACTGCACACGTAGGCTGAGCAGTTACGGAGGAGCGATGAAAGTGCGAGGAGACGGCGCGTTTCGTTCATTACGGACACACGATGGCGGGAGCA
>DSAR01000196.1 GCA_011046405.1 Chloroflexota bacterium
CCCACCAACTGGACAGCGCGTCGTAGGGTTCGCCCAACTCGAGCAGCGGTGTGCGCGCCAGGAGTGCGACGACGAGCAGTGGAATGTAAGCGTTTAATCCCGCCGCTGTCGAGAGCCCGAACGCGGTGGCTAATCCAAGGAACGCTTGACCGATCACTTCAACACCTCCTGTTGCTCTTTCCAGATCTCCGCTCGCAGCACAACCTGCGTTTTAGAATCCCCCCGGAACAGTCAATTGCGCCTGCCGGCTGATTTGGCCGTACAAATGGCACGACACCGTCTTCATCCAGAACGCGGTTGGTAAGGCCAACAAGCCCAAGGACACCACCAAGACAATCGGGAGAATAAAAGCGTTTATTGCCCACACCACCAACAAGGAAACGATGATCGGCCCGATGTGATTGGAGAGATAGCGGAAAACCTCCCCAAAACGCAGACACGCACCGATGTCGCCGCTTTCGGCGTAGAAGATGTGCAACACCGGGGATAGCAGCCCCAGGAATAGCGCGTACAATATCACCACACACGTGAGACACAGCGTCACTATACTGGTCATACCCATCAACACGACCATCAATTCATCACTATCGCCTCCCAGGGCCGGCAAAATACCTACCCCGAAAAAGAGACATCCGACGAGGATGAGCGGGACCGCGTAGATCAAATTGACCAGCGCCAGTTTCAGACCATCCACGAAGTAATCGCCGATGTTCTCCCAGGCTGGCAGTGGGTTGGGATCGTCCGCTATCACGTTGCGGATGATCGCTATGCCATATCCCAGAAGAG
This sequence comes from Chloroflexota bacterium, assembly GCA_011046405.1. Lineage (GTDB taxonomy): Bacteria > Chloroflexota > Anaerolineae > B4-G1 > B4-G1 > DSAR01. The sequence continues at coordinate 787 of DSAR01000196.1, forward strand.
CCAACTGACCAAAAATAGGGATCAGCATCAGCACCGATCCCAAAACCAGTTTCATCACCCAATCCTTGTCTTCGAACAATACACCAAATGCCCGACCGATGTCCATCTTTTTTCCTCTCTTTCATTCGATTGAATAAAGCCCTAACCTGGCAGAAGCCGCTGCGCTTCCAAGCCAAACCCCCATTCTCCATCGCAGCAAGCGACTGGCTGGGCAGTTACGCTTGCTGTACAAGAATTCTATTGGTTAGGCCCTAACCCTGACAATCCGGGATCCATAAGTATCACACCACATATGCAAAATTGTTGCACAAAAAACAAGAATTTCACTGGATAGGCACTCAAGCTGTATTATAGCCTGACCGGGCAACTTTTACCACATTGGCGGCGCGCCGACCATCATACCGGCAAATCGATATCGCACGTAATCAATCAGGCCGATCTGGATCAGGCTAAACACGAAACCGATCAATAGAGGCAAAATGGCATCCGGCCACGTCGCCGCCAGGTTATCTCGTCGTGTGATCATCAGTAACAGCATGCTGTTGACGATAGTCAGCAACGTCAGAACGCCCAGAGCGCCTAAAATAGCCAGCGGGTAGAGCAAGAATCCCCATTCCGTCAGCACCAACGCGACCAAAGCGACTTCCATCGACACCAGTATCCCCAACTCCCGGAGATCGCGCACGTTTGCTTCGGTACTAGGTTGTCGCCACAGGGTGAAGTTGAACACCGGATATACGAAACTGCTCATCGCCAACCCTTGCAGAGACCCCGTCGTCAATCGCAGCCAGTTCTGGGGTTCGTACACGTGAGGGCCACCGATCAAGGCCATGTAGGAGTTGAAACCATCGGCGCCCCAAAACAGGACAAAGGCAAAGAGAAAAATCAGGACCCGTGCGGGTGGGAAATTGGCCGCGCGACGCCGGCGCAGGACGAGGGCCTGGCCCGCCAGGCCAAGCAACGCACCGATGAACGTCCCAGTGCAGCGCGCGCACAGGGGAAGCTGCCGCCCGGCGATGACGAAGGAGCGCTCTGTGATCCGGTGACACACCGCGTACCCCACCCAGTCGGCCTTGAACAGAATCCCGCCCGGTGTCACCACCAGCACAACCAGCAACACGCATGCGATCAGGGCCGTAGCCAGCCAACGCCAGGTCGATCCTTTGAACGTAGATACAGACCACTTGCTCATCAATACCTCATCTCAATGGATGGGCTGCTGGCCCGATCCAAACTCGCGCTCCATGATATCCCAGATGTCAGCCCACAGGTACCGGTCGGCGAAACTGGTGCGGATGTGATCCATGATCCGGCTGAATGTCCGCTCGTCGCTCGATTCCAGGATCGTCAGAATGGCGCTGGCGACCCCGCTTCGAATCTCTGAATTGGTCAGGTGGCGGCGATGCACCTTGCGCAAATGCTCGACATCCTCCAGTTCACCCACCATGATTAGACCGGCAACGCTGTTGGACACCCGGTCTTCGTCATCGTCGTCCAATCCCTCTCGCAGGTAGGGCAAGGCGCGCTCATCCCCCAAACCGGCCAGGCTCAACGCCGCCGTCGAAGCCCGTTCAGGATCGTCCAGATTGGCCTGCAGGAATTGCCACACCGGCTTTTTAGCCGCCTCCTCACCGGTAACCCCCAACAGAGAGATCACTTCGTCGGCCGCGATGGGATCCAACGCCGGATCCGCCAAAGCCGCCAACAATTCCTCTATAACGAGCGCGCCCATCTGCCTCAACAGGTCAAACGCGCGATCGTGGATCTCCTGTGTCGGCCCCGCCAATTGCCGGATCAACTGGGGGACGCGATCGCCGTGCTTCGTGTAAGTTCGCTGGGCTTGGCGATGCTGACTGTGCCGCCATTCCGCCGCTGCCTCCAGCACCTTGTGATTGACCATCCTTCTTTCCTTTCTCCGTCTGTAAACAGCGCGTTATTCTCCCATAATCTGGAGGATCAAGTGCCGTGACCGCGGGCGCGTATCGAAATCGATGAACACGATCTGCTGCCAGGTTCCCAACGTCAATCGGCCATCGACGAAGGGCACCGCCAAAGAGGGGCCTATCAACGCTGCTCGCACGTGCGAATGACCGTTGTCATCCCCCCATCGCAGGTGATGGCGATAATCCCGATCCGGGGGCGCGATCTCGTCCAACACCTGCTTCAGATCCGAGAGTGCCCCGCTTTCGTACTCGATGCTCGTCAGCCCGCCGGTCGAGCCGGGGCAAAAGACCGTGACCGTCCCCACCTGCAAACCCGACTCACCCACAGCCCGCGCGACCTGAGAAGTGACGTCCTGGATGTCACAATTCCCCTTCGTATTCACGTGTAATTCTTGCGTAATCACCATATCTTTGTCTCCTCATCCCTGTCGATCCCATCAGGCCTTATCATAACATACTTCGCCCAGATTCCAAAGCGGGGCGCTGGCGCTTACCCGCCGACCATGTTACAATGCGCCATTATGGATATTTTACAGGGACTCAACCCACAACAACAAAAAGCGGTCGCCGCTTCTGAGGGGCCGGTGCTCGTTCTGGCGGGGCCCGGGAGTGGTAAGACCCGCGTGCTCACCCGCCGCGTCGCCTGGCTGGTGCAGGAGATGGACGTCGCCCCATGGCGCATCATGGCGGTCACCTTCACCAACCGGGCCGCCCGCGAGATGCGGAATCGGCTGGATCGTCTGTTGGGGGCCGCGCGCGCCCGCAGCCTGACGCTGGGCACCTTCCACGCCGTCTGCGCCCGCATCCTCCGGCGCGAGGCCGAGGCGGCTGGCATTCCCCGCGATTACGCCATCTTCGACAGCGACGACCAGCGGCGCCTCATCAAACAGGCGCTCAAGGACCTCAACCTGGATGAAAAGCTCTATCGCCCCCGCTCGATCCACAGCGCGATCTCGCGGGCCAAGAACGAGCTCACGCCGCCCCAGGCCTACACCAGCAGCACCTACTACGGCGAGGTCGTCAAGCGGGTGTACGAGCGATACCAGGCACTGCTGCGGGCCAACAGCGGGCTCGATTTCGATGACCTGCTGATGGTCACCGCCCATTTGCTGGGCCAGAACGCGGACGTACGGGCTAAATACCAGGAGCGGTACCAGCACGTCCTGGTGGACGAATTCCAGGACACCAACCAGGCCCAATACACGCTGCTCCACCACCTGCAGGGCGGTCATCACAACCTCTTCTGCGTCGCTGACGAGGACCAGTCGATCTATGCATGGCGAGGCGCCGACTATCGCAACATCCGCCGCCTGCGCGACGAGCACCCCGACATCCTCACCATCCTGCTGGAACAGAACTACCGCTCCACCCAGAACATCCTCGACGCCGCCCAGGCGGTCATCCGGCACAACCTCGACCGCACCGACAAAGCGCTCTTCACCGAGCGGGGCGGCGGCCCCAAGATCGTCATCCACGAGGCCTACGATCAGGATGACGAGGCCGCCTTCGTCGCCCGCACCATCGCCCAGTTGACGCGCCAGGGCAAGCGTTTCGGCGATTGCGCTGTGATGTACCGCACAAACGCCCAGTCCCGCGCCCTGGAGGAGGCCCTGATGCGGACCGGAACGCCCTACAAGCTGGTCGGCGCGACCCGCTTCTACGCCCGGCGCGAGATCAAGGACGTGATCGCCTTCCTGCGCCTGATTCACAACCCAAGCGAGGGGATCAGCATGGCCCGCGTCATCAACGTCCCGCCCCGGGGCATCGGCCGCAAGACGGTGGAGAAGGTAGAGAATCTCGCCAAGCGACGCGGCGTCTCGATCTACGAGGTGCTCAAGCATCTGCCCGACGAGCTGAGCACGCGCGCCCGAGGCGTGTTGAGCGCATTCCTGGAGATGTTGGATGGCTGGATCGCGTTCAATCAACAATCGACCGTGGCCCAGCTGATCGACCGGGTGCTTGAGGACACCGGTTACAGCAGCTATATCCGCGACGGCGCGGATTCATCGAGCGACGAGGGGGAGGAGCGTTGGGACAACGTGATGGAGTTACGCAACGTCGCCGCCGAGTACAGTGAGCTCACGCTGACTGACTTTCTGGCTGACGTGGCGCTCGTCTCCGACGTGGACAACTTGAGCGGCGACGTGGACGCGGTCACGCTGCTAACGCTCCACAGCGCCAAGGGGCTCGAGTTCCCCGTCGTCTTCATCGCCGGCCTGGAGGAGGGGCTTCTGCCCCACAGCCGCTCCCTCGAAGCGCCGGAGGAGATGGCGGAGGAGCGGCGCTTGATGTACGTCGGCCTGACGCGGGCGGAGGAGCGCCTGTTCCTCACCTACGCCTTCGTCCGCACCCGCTACGGCGAGACGGAAGTCACCATTCCCAGCCGCTTCCTGGAGGACATCCCGCTGGAGCTCGTCGATGGGGCCTGGCAGGGGAACGAGAAACCGAGTCGGGCATCCCAATCCGGTCGCCGACGGCCGGGCCTTGGGTCGGGCCTTGGGTCGGGCCGTGGGTCGGGCCGCGTCGTCATTGGCAGCCCCACTCGCGGCCCCACTGGAGACGTTTCATCGCCGTCGCGCCGGCCCGATTCCCAGTTCCGCGCCGGGCAGCGAGTGCGTCACGCCCAGTTCGGCGAGGGCCTGGTCATCGAAAGCCGGGCCGATGGCGCCGACGAGATCGTCACCGTCTCCTTCGAGGGGGTCGGGTTGAAGCGGCTGATCGCCAGCCTGGCGCAATTGAAGCGCATAGATTGATAGAACTGTGACCGCCCGGGGCGCATTTACAAGTTAGGGCCTAACCAATAGGATCCTTGCACAGCGAGCAAGAATTTAGCGGTCAATGGCTCCTTTTTGGCTCTGGCTTGGAAGCGCAGCGGCTTCTGCCAGGTTAGGGCCTAACCAATAGGATCCTTGCACGATGAGCAAGAGCGTGCAACTTTGGGTTGCCCTTCGCTTCAACCGTCGATGACCCTTCTTGGTTCTGGCTCGTCCAGGTTAGGTGACAACTGCCCACCTCGCGCCCGCTGGATCACAATCCAGTCACTTGCAGGCGACGCATCAGCCCCCTCAACGCCCGGTCGGCGGATTGTAATCCGCACGGCACACGTATGATGAGCAGTCGTTACGCTGGGCAAGCATTATTGGGCCTCTCTGAAAATCACCGGCAGCCGCAATTTATAGATCCACTGGCCGAGGAGATATTCCCCCACGTCGTACAGGGGGCTCGTTAATTCATCTTTGTCGGGATGCAGGCACGTTCCCGGGCAAGCAACCGCCTCCCACACGCCATCCGTTTCTGTTTCGTGGTACAGTTTCAGGCCTTCCTCGCTCATGACGCCGCTTATGTTATCGGCGTTGTAGCGCCACGTCAAGGTGATCGAACGGGAAAACGGAGCAGTCGCCATTTGTCCATTTTGATAGGCCATCAATCCGAAGGCCGAAAGTCCTCCCAGGTAATCGGGCGCTACCTGCGAGACCAGGCGTGGGATCAGGTAGATGACCGTCGTCGTCGTCACCGTCCCGGCGGAGACGTCAAGGGTCACGTCCCCACTGGTGGAAGTGATCACGACCCCACTTTCTGGATACAGGGTCGCCGTCACAATGGCAGGGATCAACAAATCAACCCGATTGTTCTCCTCGCTCACCTCATCCAGAATGGCGTCGTCGTCCACTTCCAGGGTCAAGTGGTAAAAATCGTCGGCGACGTAGAGCGGCAGCGAATCCACATCAATTGTCGTCTGCTCCCCATAGAGCAGCGCGGGAACGGTGAAGCGTTGGGCCGGTACGAGCAGGCTGCCCCGCGTATCGCTCAGATACAGCGTGCCCGAAACGTCAGACGTCGGCCATATCCCTTCGTTGCCGACCCTTAAAGCGACGTCCAGGGCGCCGTTCTGCATCGTCGGCAAATCAAATTGCCACCAGACGTCCGTAATCGCCAGATCCGGGCGGGCGTCAAACGCAGCGTTCACCGTCGCTGTCACGTGATCGTTCCACGCCCGCTGGTCGTCAAATGCATTTTCGGGGTCTGCGTCCATCTCAATTGTCACGTCGAGGTCATACAAACCCGACTGGGTCAGAACGACCGACGCCGCCAGAAATGGTATCGGTTCCGCCTCGTAGCGAGCGGGGACGCTGAGAATCTGTTGCGCGCACGGCAACTTGACGCTGCCCGCCGTCAAGGCCGTGACACAGGATTCGATCGTCACCCCGTCGGCCGCCAATTTCCCCAGATTCGTCACCCAGGCGCTAACGGGCAGCGTCACCGCCGTCGTCTCATAAGGCTCGCCCAGGACTATATTTTGCAGGGGCGTCACATCCAACGTCACATGCGGCGAGATCGACAGATCGACGTACAGATCGTCGGCCGGCAAAGCGGCGGTGTAATCGGCGTAGGCCTGCCCCATGGCCGATATCGCCTTGGTCTTGCTGTGAAAAAGATATCCGTTGTACTGGCTGTCCTCGCTCAGGCTGTACCAGGCCCAGGCCTGCACCAACCGACCGTTGTCCTGGGGCAAGCCAATCTCCGGGTAAGTCTCGCCCAGGAAGAGGTCGAAGGTCTCGATCATGAAGGCGCTCACCCGCGCGGGGGTGAATTTCCTGCCGTCCTCGTCGCTCAACCAATCCGGCCACAGGATGCCGTACTCGCTGATGATGAGGGGCTTGTCCTGCTCGCCCCGGCCCTTCATCCACTGGCGGAAGGCGATTAGATTATCGCGGAAGATGTCGATGTCGTCGGCGTCGCGGATTTTGTAGTCGATGCCGCAGCTCCGGGGCACGCCCGGCGGCGTGCTGGCCCCCCAACTGTCCCACACCTCCCGCAGCGCGAAGGCGTGGATGTTCCACACGTCCACCGGCATGGGCTCGCCATACGCCTGTTGGTACGTATCGAGCACCACGTCCAGGTACATCATCCGGCACGGCGTCGGCTGGACGATGCCGCCGTTGGCGATCACGGCGGTTGGGTCGACGCTCTTGATGTAATGATAGTACTCGTGGTAGACGTGGGCGTAGATCTCTGGCAGCACGGGGTTGCCCTGGTAGCAAGAATCCGGCTCGTTGCTCAACATCCATAGCGACCCCGGTTGGGCGGTCGCGATCTGGGCCATCGTCGCCTTGCTGGGGCTGACCTTTACCTCCGCCGGGTCGGTGTAGGGACTGCTGCAACTCCCAGCCGAGAAACGGATCAATTGCACGTAGGTCAGATGGTCCGGGTGGGCCGGGTTGGCGCTGTATCCCCAATCGCTGTACCATCCGGCGTTGAGTCGCGCGACGTCGAACTCGGTCAGGGGGGGCGATTTCTCACTGTCGAAACCGAAACGATCCCGGTCGCTGGGATAAGGGGGCAGGAAGTGCTGCCCGGAATTTATCGTGCGCGGAGCGCTCGCCGGATCCGCCCGCGAGACGATGACGCCAAACAGAAGCATACAACCCACACCCACCGCGATAAGCCACGTCAATCTTTTCATTCACCTCTCCCGATAATCACTTGCACACTTGCAACTTGCAAACTTGCTACTTGCAACTTGCATACTTGCACACTTACCACTTACATCTTACCAGAACATTGCCAAAGCGCAAGGATTGGCGCGGCCCCCAAAACGTGCTAAAATGATATGATATCAAGTTACCCGACATCTCTGGATCACGAATGGCACGAATGGACAAATGGCACGAATTTCGGCTTCGAATTTCAAAAAACATTCGTGACATTCGACCATTCGTGTGATTCGTGATAGAAAATCAGACTCTTGGTCACGAATGTCGGGTAGTGAAGTCCAGATTAGGAGGTCGAATGATCACGTCAGTCCATCTGCTGCGTCCCCTCGACTCAGAAAACTTGATCTATTTCCAGCGCCAGCTGGATGCAGACTTACACATCACCGCTGGCCCCGATCTTCCGGATCCGCCCGAGTACCACGTCCTCGTCGCCGGGCGGCCCCGGCGCGAACACGTCACCGCCAGCCCTAACCTGCACACGCTGATCGTGCCCTGGACCGGTGTCCCCAACGAGACACGCGACCTGATGCTCGATTTTCCTCACGTCAGCGTGCACAACCTGCATTACAACGCCATCGCCGTCGCCGAGATGGCGGTGACCCTGATGTTGGCGGCCGCCAAACACATCGTCCCTGTCGACCGCGCCTTTCGCGATCACGACTGGACCTCCCGCTACCGCCCCACGCCCGCCATTCTCCTGGACGGCAAAACCGCCCTTATCTTGGGATATGGCGCCATCGGCCGGCGGGTGGCCCAGATGTGCCGGGGTCTCGGTATGCAGGTGCTGGCCCTTCGCCGTCACGTCTCGAAACCGGGGGAGGGGGACGCCTACGCCGACGAGATCCACCCTCCACAAGCACTGGACAGTCTGTTACCCCGGGCCGACGCGCTCATCATCTGCCTGCCCCATACACCGGAGACCGACGGCCTCATCGGTGCCGAGGCGTTGAACCGGCTTTCGGACGGCGCGCTGCTGGTCAACGTGGGGCGTGGCCCCGTGCTCGACCAGGCCGCGCTCTACCACGCCCTCAAAGACGGGCCGCTCTACGCCGCCGGGCTGGACGTGTGGTACAATTATCCCGACGACGAAGCCTCCCGCTCCCACACGCCGCCATCCGATTACCCGTTTCACGAATTGGAAAACGTGGTGATGAGCCCGCACCGGGCCGGGCACGTCGATGACCGGGATAAAAGTCGCCTGGATCAGCTCGCCATCTTGCTCAACGCCCTGGCTCGCGGCGAACCGGCGCCGAACAAAGTGAATCTCTCTATAGGCTATTGACAAAGCCCCCGACATTCAGGAGTAAATGATGACATCCCCAAGCCTCAACGACCGTCTCAGCGGTATCTTGCTACATCCCACCTCGCTCCCGGGTCGATTCGGCATCGGCGACTTCGGCGCCAAGGCCTACCAATTCGTGGATTTCCTGGTCGCCGCCGGACAATCTTACTGGCAAATGCTGCCCTTGAACCCCACCGGTTACGGCGACTCTCCTTACCAGACCCACTCCGCCTTCGCCGGTAATCCCATGCTCATCAACATCGAGCGGCTGGTGGATGCAGGTTACCTCACAGAAGCAGACGTGGCCGACGCGCCCCACTTCTCCGACGAGCGGGTGGATTTCGGCGCGGTGAACCATCACAAGCGGCGTTTGCTGAACCGGGCCTTCGCCAATTTCAACACAGGCGCTTCAAATGAACAACGCCAATCTTTTCTAACATTTTGTGAGCAGCACGATCACTGGCTTGACGAGTTCGCCCTATTCATGGCGCTCAAGGAAGCCCACGATCTGGAACCTTGGCAGGCGTGGGAGGATGAACTGATCCATCGCCAGCCCGAGGCGCTGTCCCGGTGGCGCGACAAGCTGGGCGAAGCGATAGAAGAGCATAAGTACATCCAATGGCGCTTTTTCGAGCAATGGCTGGCCCTCAAGCGATACGCCAACGAACGGAACATTCGCATCATCGGCGACATCCCCATCTTCGTCTCGATGGATAGCGCCGACGTCTGGGCCAACCCGCACCTGTTTCACTTCGACGAGGATCTCCAGCCCACCGTCATCTCTGGCGTTCCCCCCGACTATTTCAGTGAGACTGGTCAACTGTGGGGGCACCCCCTCTACCGCTGGGAGGTGATGGCGCAGAACGACTACGCCTGGTGGATCGAGCGCTTCCGCATGGCCTTCACCCAGGCCGACGTCGCGCGTATCGACCACTTCCGGGGCTTCTACAATTACTGGGAGGTCCCGGCCGGCGCCGAGACGGCAGTCGATGGGCGCTGGATCTACGGCCCCGGCGCTGCATTCTTCCACGCCGTCACCGACGCCCTGGGCCAGGTCGCCATCATCGCCGAGGATCTGGGCGATTTCGACGAAGAATCGCGCGCCGGCGTAGACGCTCTGCAGGAGGAATTTGGCTATCCGGGGATGAAGGTGCTCCAGTTCGCTTTTGCCGGCGGCCCCAACGATCCCTTTCTGCCCCACACCTACATCCGCGATTGCATCGCCTACACCGGCACCCACGACAACGATACCATCATCGGCTGGTACCAGGTCACATCTACCGAAGCCGAGAGGAACTGCGCCCGCCGCTACCTCGCCCGCGATGGGTCCGACATCGCCTGGGACCTGATCCGGCTGGCCTGGTCGTCGGTGGCCTGCACCGCCGTCACCCCAGCTCAGGATCTCCTGAGCCTGGGACACGAGGCCCGGATGAATACCCCCGGCACCGTCGGCCCGCCCAATTGGAGTTGGCGCTTCCGTCCCGGCACGCTGACCGACGAAATCGCCCAACGACTCCACGATATGACTCAAGTCTACGGTCGATTGCCCTAACATGGCAGAAGCCGCTGCACTTCCAAGCCAGAGCCAATAAGGAACCATTGACCGCCAAATTCGGTTCTTTGGGATTTCGCATGGCCGCGGTGAGAGATTAGCCACGAATCCTTCGACTACGCTCAGGACAGGTTTGCACGAATCAACACGAAAAACCCAAAGATTAGTGACAATTCGTGCAATTCGTGGCGAA
>DSAR01000384.1 GCA_011046405.1 Chloroflexota bacterium
GGCTACGGTCATCGTTTCGGGCGAGATTCGCTCCGAAAATCCACCTCGGAACGAGGGTCGAGAGCGTAGCCGGCCGAAACGATGACCAAGGCGCTATTCTTCTTTTTCCAGAGTGTCGCGGCTGATGCTTAAGCCCCACATTTTCCAAGGTCAACCAGGCTTTGTGTGATATGCTGGGTTATACCCCCCAGGCCTTGTTGCAGAAGAAGTTTTCGGAGGTTACGCATCCCGACGATTGGACAATAGATCAGGTCAAGCTGCCAGCTCTAGTATCCGGTGAGATGGACGTTTATCGCAGGGATAAGCGATACATTCACAGGGACGGTCATATCGTATGGGGTGCATTGAATCTTACCGTTGCACGCGATCCAGACGGCGTCCCGCTCTATTTCACTGCCCAGATCCAGGACATTACACAGCAGCGAAGAGCCGGGGAAACGTTGCGCATGACCCAGTTTTCTGTCGACCATCTGGCGCTTCTCGCTTTCTGGATCGAGCCGGATGCCCGGATCAAATACGCCAACCTGGCGGCTTGCACGTCGTTGGGCTATACGCAGGACGAGCTTCGTGCGATGAAGATCACGCAGATCGATTTGACGTATGACGATGACGTCTGGCCAGAGCGTTGGCAGCGTTTGAAAAAGCACCAGTCCCTGACTGTCGAATCCACGTACCAACGGCGAGATGGATCGATCTTCCCGGTGGAAGTCACCGCCAACTACCTGGAGTTCGGCGGCAAGGCGTATAACGTCGCCTTTGCCCGGGACATCACCGCGCGAAAACGGGCCGAGCAAGAACGGGCCCGCCTGGTGACGATCCTGGAGACGACGAGCGACGTCGTGTCGACCGCCTCGCCGGAGAAGCGCATCACGTTCATGAACAAGGCCGGCCACGAGATACTGGGATGGGAGCCCGAGGAGGCCATCGGTCGAGAAATCGCCGACACGCATCCCCAATGGGCCTTCGATATCATTGCAGACGAGGGCATCCCGACCGCCATTCGGGATGGGGTGTGGATAGGTGAGACAGCCATTCTCGGCCATGACGGAGATGAAATTCCCGTTTCCCAGGTGATCATGAGCCACCAATCGGCGGCGGGAGACGTCGAATACCTGTCTACCATCCTCCGCGACATCTCGGAACAGAAGCGGGCCGAGAAGGCGATCCGGGATTCGGAACGACTTTTGACCAGCGTCCTGGATGCATTGGATGGGATGTTGCTCGTCATCGACCGGGACCGGCGCATCATATTGAGCAATTGGAACGGCCACGATTTTGTGACCGAGAGAGAAAAACAGGATCCTGCTTATTGCTATAAGATCTTCAAGCATTTGGACGAACCCTGTGAGTACTGCCCGCCGATGGACACCTTCGCCGACGGCAAGTTTCGCATCTACGACGATCGAAATCCCATTGACGGTAGTTTCAAAGAGATTCGCGTGATGCCCATCCTGGACGACGATGGCGACGTCGCTTACGTGATCGAGTACGTTCAGGACGTGACCAAACGCAAGCAGGCCGAGGAACTCTTGAAGGTGTCGGAGGAGAAGTTTAGCCGGAGTTTCCATTATTCGAACGACGCCATCGTATTGGTCGATACCGAGGGGCGTGTCCTCGACGTCAATCAGAAGGCCCTGAATCAGTTTGCCTATATTCGAGAGGAAATACTGGCGCTTTCGGTCTTCGATCTATGCGCTTCAGGCGCATCGGACGAGACGCGGCGAATTATGGGCCGGGTTGCTGAAGAAGGATTTGCCCGCTTCGAGATAGACCTGATCAACAAAAACGGCAGAAGTTTCTCGGCTGAGGTATCGGCCAGCCTGTTCGAGGTATCAGAGGGCAAGGTGATCCAGAACGTCATCCGCGACATCACCGAGCGCAAGCAGGCGGAACAGGAGCGCGCGCGTCTGCTCGCCCAAATTCAGGAACAGGCCCAGCGTGTACAGCACATCGTGGATACGGTGCCCGAAGGCGTGCTTTTGCTCGACGTCGATCATCGGATCGTGATGATCAACCCGATGGGTGAGCGCGTCCTGGGTGATTTGACCACCACCCAAATTGGAGAGCGCCTCAATCGACTGGGCGATTGTCCCCTGGCCGACATCCTGACGTCTCCGCCCAGGGGGCTGTGGCACGAGGTGAAAACTGCGCACCAGATATTCAACGTCATTGCCCGCCCCATCGAGACCGGTCCACAACCGGGCGGGTGGGTCATCGTCATTCGGGACGTGACGCGAGAACGGCAGATCGAACAGCACGTTCAACAACAAGAACGGTTGGCGGTCGTGGGACAGTTGGCAGCCGGTATCGCCCACGACTTCAACAACATCATGGCGACCGTCGTCCTGTATGCCCAGATGACGTTACGCGACGAAACCCTGTCGAATGGAGATGACTGCTGTTGAAACCTCTGACATGGTCAAGGGAAAGCAAGAATTAATTCTGCTGGTCGAAGATAATGACACCACGCGGTTGGCGATTACCCAGGGCCTGGAATCGCTCAATTACCGGGTCCTACAGGCCAGAGACGGCCTGGAGGCCATGGATGTCCTGGATCGATCCGCCGATCAGATCGCCCTCGTTTTGAGCGACGTGGTGATACCTCGGATGGGAGGCGTCGCTTTGCTCAGAACGTTGCATGCGCGCCAGTGGCATATTCCATTCGTGATGTTGACGGGACACACCCAGCAGAATCAAATGACGTCCTTGCAGAATTATGGCCTGTCGGGGTGGCTAACCAAACCTTTGAGACTGGAGTCGTTGGCCCAGGTCGTTGCACAGGTATTGACGCAGGAAGATCGGGATGATCGGAATGATCGGTGACAGGGGTGTGGGGCGACTATTTCTCCTCCACAGCGACCATCCCCAGGTTTTCCAGGAAGTGAAAGTATTCGAGCAGTAACGGGGTGGCCTCAAACCCGGTCGTCAGCCCAATCAGGCGGCCGATTTCGGCGATGGTGCGCCGCCCATCGGCCCAATATTGGGCCATCACCGGGACCGTTTGCGCCGTCTCTTTGTCGAGGCGTTGGCTGAGGTCGTGCCATTCGTCCCGCGTCCTCTCGTCCAGCCGGCCGACGTGCCCGGATAGCCAGAGCGGCCCCCGGAATTGCCGCTCCGGGATCAAGCGACCGGCTTCCTCGTATTCCTCACCGGTTTTAGCCTGGTTTTCCCCGGGACTCAGGACGTCACTGGCTCGCTCGACCTCTCGCCGGGCGAAGGTCTCGTCTTGGCTTCGATATGTCTTCACGTCGATGGCTGCCAGACGTTGCAGGCTGGAAAGCGCGTGCTGGTGTTGTCTGGCCTGGAAAGTCGCTCGCTGATTCAGGGAGTCGTAATCCAGGGCGTCATCCTCGTCGCTATTGGTGATGGCGCATTGCACGTCTTCGATGATCTGCCGGCGGAAGCGAGCGGACATTTCGGACGCTAACCAACGGGCTTCGGGGGCCCGCGCCTGGGCCAGCCAGTAGGCGTAGGCAGCTGCCAGGACGCAGACTTTGCCCAGCATACCGGGGTCCACCTTGTCGAGCGTGTCGGCCGTCGTGTGATAAAATCGATCTGGCCATTGGATGATCATCGGCATCGGAACGCCCACGCTGGGGTCGGAGAAGATATAGTGATCGGAACCACCCCTGAAAGGCGTGACGGCGTGGCGGAAGAGGGGATAGCCGTCGCGCTTGGCGTGAGAGTTGATCTCGGGCAGCAGTCTCTGGCGCAGATGGGCCAACAGATCGAAGGCGAAGTTGGGCAGGGCGTCGGGAGGGCGTTCCAGCAGAAAAGAACTCCCGCACTTGGCCTGGTCTTGCCCGACCATGTCGAGGTTGAGACCGGCCACCATGCGGGAGATGAGCGATTCGTTGGCTGCCAGGAAGGCGTAGGTCCCGGTCATTTCGGGCACCCACAGAAAGCGGATGGTGCGGTACGGCGGCGAGAGTTCCCCCGCATCGACGAGGGACTGGAGCGAGCGCGCGACTTCCAGCAGCGCGGCCGCTCCCGATGCGTTGTCGTTGCATGAGGGGTAGGGATGACAGAGGTGGGCGACCAGGACGATTTCCTCGCTCGTCTGGCCGGGCAGGACGGCGTTGACGACCTCGATGGCGCCGTCATACAGGCGGGCGTCCACGTGGGCGCGGACGCGTACCGGGGACTGTTGCGCCTTTTCCCTTTTCTGGATCAGATTTCGCAATCGCCGGCCGGCCCGCGGGCTCAGCGCGAATCCAGGGCACTTTCGCTCGTCCCCGTACCACCAGAAAGAGGTATATTGGATCGCGTCGGGCAGTTCCCAGGCCGGTCGCACCGGTTCTACCTCTCGCATGCCGTCGAAGAGAATGCCCGCCGCCCCCCGCCGCCTGACAGCCAGGTCGTGAACGCTGTGCACGCTGCCCCGGGTCAGGACAAACTTCGCGGCGACGTCGAGACCCTCGTAATCGGCCGGCGATTTCCCCTCATCGACGACGACGATTTCCGCCTCGCCATTGAAAGACGTGCTGCGTTGGATCAGGGAGATGGGGATTTCGCGATAATCGGCCAGTTTCCGGGCTTGATCCCCCGGTTCCGTGAGGTGAAGCGTCCCGACGTTGGCCTCCCATTCCTGGAAGCTCCGGGCGTTCCAGAAGGCCGAGTCGGTGTTGGCCGGATACGTCGAAATCTCCGCCTCGACGCCAGCCCCCGATAGCTGTTCCAGCACGTATTCGGCCGCCCTTCGGAAGCCCGGGCTGGCCTGGATGCGGTGGTAGCGACTGATGGCGGCGACGTTTTGATAAGCCGCCTCGCCGGAACAATCGTCCTGTATCGTTTGCCAAAGCGAGTTGAACATAACCGGCCCTCCCAATGGCGCGAAACGCGAGGGGGATTTGACCCAGCCTCGCGTTTCGCGTGTTCTCGCGCGTTCTCGCGCGTTCTCGCGCGTTCTAAAGACGAGTCTGCTTTTTAATCCAGTTTATTCTTGAGCGCCATGCCCAACCGGCGGATGCCCTCGACGATCAGTTCAGGGGTCGAGTAAGAGAAATTGAGACGCATGGCGTTGCGTCCGCCATCGGCGTTCGGGTAGAAATTGACGCCGGGCACGTAGGCGACCTTTTCCTTCAGGGCGTCCTGGAAGAAGATCGTCGTGTCGATCGATTCCGGCACACGGGCCCACAGGAACAGACCACCCTCGGGGTGAGTCCAACTACACCCGTCGGGCCAGAATTCGGCCAGGGCGTCGAGCATCGTGTCCCGTCGCTCTTTGTAGACGGCGCACAGCTGCTTGATGTGCGGTTTGAGCAGGCCGCGCTGGCAGATGTCGCTGGCGATGTGCTGGGCGAAGGTGCCGGTGTGCAGGTCGCATCCCTGCTTGGCCTGCACGAAACGCAGCATCAGGCTTTCTGGGCAGACGATCCAGCCCAGCCGGAGCCCAGGGGTCAGTGTCTTGGAGAAGGTGCCCAGGTAGATGGTGCGCTCGGGGATCAGGGTGCAGATGGGCAGGATGTCCTCCCCCTCGTAGCGCAATTGCCCGTAGGGATCGTCCTCGACGACGGGGATGTCCAGCTTGGTCGCGATCTCGGCCAGTTTTTCCCGTCGTTCCAGCGGCAGCGTCGTCCCGCCGGGATTGTGGAAGTTGGGCAGGACGTAGATGAAGCTGGGCGGGTTTCCGCTCTCCTTGACGACCTTTTCGTAAGCGCCTTCGAGCTCGTCCACGACCATGCCGTCGTCGTCCAGGTTGACGGTATGGTAACGGGCCTGGTAGGCGTTCCACGCCTGGATGGCGCCGAGATAGGTGGGGCTGCCGGTGATGACGTAGTCGCCGGGATTGATGAAGACCTTGCCCAGCAGATCCAACGCTTGCTGAGAGCCATTGGTCAGCAGGACGTTGTGCGCTTTAGACGGGACGCCGTACTTGTGCATCGTGTTGGCCAGATATTCCTTCAGGGGCGGATAGCCCTCGGTGGCGCTGTATTGCATCGCTTGGGCCCCTTCTTCGCGGAGGACGAATTTGCAGGCTTCTTCGATGTCCCGCAGGGGGAAGAAATCCGGGGCCGGGAGCCCGCCGGCGAAGGAAATCACCTCTGGGTCTTGCGTGACCTTGAGCAACTCCCGGATGGCGGAACTCCTCATGTGACTGGTGCGTTCCGCCAGGTGGGGGGTCCAGTCCAATACCGGTATGTCGCGATTGAGATCAGGTCTGTTCATACGTTTTACCTCCTCATTTATCATTTACGAAAGCCCCCGCGCCAGAGAAGCGGGGGCAGTTGTGGACATCTGGACAAATTGCCAGTGAGTTCCCTTATGCTAAGGGACGTAAGATCGAGACTTGCTATACAACCGGGATACGTAATGGGTTGATTGAACATTTGTCCTTCGTCGGGTAAGTGGTCAAGTTATTCAATCCCGAATCCTTAGGGTGTGGGATACTTCGATGGATTCCCGTCAATTTTGACGTTTGTATTGTAGCATTTTACGGCACGAGGGTCAAATGATGGATGTCATCAGTCGATACGATGAACGCCACTTGACTGAAATACGATATTTAGGTATCCTTAGCGGGGCGGCATGTTATCTGTCTTAGGGCGATATTCATTGTAACTTGTAACTACTCAAACCAGCCCTTTGCTGTGCCAGAGAACGGGCAGCAGGCTGAGTAGTTACGATAAATTTTTGATCCCGGTTCAGCCCCGGTTTAGGAGGCTTGACAGTAATGAACAATCAGGTATTCAAGGAGAGCGTGGACCTCTCCGTCGTCGACGAGATGATCGCGAGTTATGGGATAGAGACCGACGCGGCGATCCCGATTCTTCTGGGGCTTCAGGAAGCGTATGGGTATTTGCCGATGGAAGCCTTGCACTACGTCACCGACAGGACGAAATCTACGCCCGACCAGATTTATGGCGTCGCGACCTTTTACGGTCAGTTCCGGTTGGCCCCCGTTGGCGAGCACATCGTGCGCGTGTGTCACGGCACCGCCTGCCACGTGCGCGGCGCGGTCAACATCACCCAGGCCATTTACGACACCCTCGGTTTGTCCGACGACCAGGATACGACCGACGACGGCAAGTACACGTTGGAAAAAGTGGCCTGCCTGGGATGTTGCAGCCTGGCGCCGGTGATGATGGTCGACGACAAGGTATACGGCAGTTTGGATCGTAAGAAGGTCCAGAGAATTTTCAAGCGCTTTGCGCGAGAGGAGGCGAAGGCATGAGCCGGCCAGAAATCATCATTGGGATGGCCTCCTGTGGCGTAGCTGCGGGGGCGCAGGAGACCCACGAGACATTCGTAGAAAAGTTGGAAGCGGCCAACGCCGACGCGAAACTGAGTTTGTCCGGCTGCATCGGCACGTGCTTTATCGAGCCGGTCGTCAAGGTCGTCGGCGCCGACGGCGAGGAATGGACCTATGGCGAGGTGACGCCGGAACGGGCCGAGAAGATCGTGGAACAGCACGTCGTCGGGGGCGAGCCGGTCGTCGAGTGGACGTTCGAGGAAGGTGAATACGCCGAAGACGTCCAGGCCTTCCTGGGCAACCAGGTGCGCATCGTGATGCGTAACTGCGGGCTGATCAACCCCGAGGACATCGACGAATACCTGGCCCGCGACGGTTACCAGGCCATCGAGAAGGTCGTCACCGAGATGACGCCGGGCGGCGCGATCGAGGAGATCACGGCGTCGGGGTTGCGGGGCCGGGGCGGCGCCGGTTTCCCCACCGGCCTGAAGTGGAAATTCGCCCGCGAGGCGCCCGGCGATACGAAATACATGATCTGCAACGCCGACGAGGGCGACCCCGGCGCATTTATGAATCGCACCGTCCTGGAGAGCGATCCCCACAGCATGCTGGAGGGTATGATCATCGCCGGTTACGCCATTGGTGCTCAGCAGGGCTTCATCTACTGCCGGGCCGAGTATCCGCTGGCGATCAAGCGCCTGGAAATCGCATTAAGCCAGGCCCGCGAACGCGGGTTCCTGGGCGAAAACCTCTTCGGCAGCGATTTCTCGTTCGACATCGAGATCCGGAAAGGGGCCGGGGCCTTCGTCTGCGGCGAGGAGACGGCGCTGATGGCCTCGATCGAGGGAAAGCGCGGGATGCCGCGCTTGCGCCCCCCCTATCCCACCACGTCGGGATTGTTCGGCAAGCCGACCGTCATCAACAACGTCAATACATTGACCAACATCGCCTGGATCATCCTGAACGGGGCCGAGGCCTTCTCCCAGTATGGGACGGAAAAGAGCAAAGGGACCAAGGTCTTCTCGCTGGCGGGCAAAGTCGCGCGCGGCGGTTCGGCCGAGGTGCCGATGGGCACCACCCTGGGCGAGATCGTCCACGACATCGGCGGCGGTTCATTCACCGGGGCCCCGATCAAGGCGGTGCAGTTGGGCGGCCCCTCCGGCGGATGCGTGCCGGCGTCGCTGTTCGATACGCGGGTCGATTACGAGGAGCTGACCAAGACCGGCGCCATCGTCGGTTCTGGCGGGATGGTCATCATGGATGATGGCACGTGCATGGTCGATATCGCCCGCTTCTTCCTCAATTTCACCCAGGACGAATCCTGCGGCAAGTGCACCTACTGCCGCGTTGGGACCCGGCGAATGTTGGACATCCTGACCCAGATTTGCAGCGGCGAGGGCACGATGGCGGACATTGAGACGTTGGAAATACTATCGGAGAAGATCAAGGACACGGCGCTCTGCGCGTTGGGCGGCACGGCCCCCAATCCGGTGCTGACGACACTGCGCTACTTCCGCGACGAGTACGTCACCCACGTGGAGGAGGGTGCCTGTCACGCGAAGGTGTGCAAGCCATTGCTGACGTTCTCTATCGATCCGGAAAAATGCACGGGCTGCGGCGCGTGCCTGCGGGCCTGTTCGGTCAGGGCGATTACGGGCGAGAAGAAAGAGCCCCACGAAATTGATCCCGATCTGTGCATCAAGTGCGGCGTCTGTTACGAAACCTGCACCTTCGATGCGGTTGACGTGATGTGAGAGGTGTGATCATGGAAAACGTACATGTGACGGTTGATGGACGAGAGATCAGTGTGCCGACCGATTGGACTGTGTTGGACGCGGCCCGCGAGGCCGGGGTCGAGATTCCGACGCTGTGCTATCATCCGGAGTTAAAGCCTTTCAACGCCTGTTTGCTGTGTGTGGTGGAGATCGAGGGCGGGGCGCGGCCGATTCTGGCGTGTGGGACGCAGGTGCGCGATGGGATGGTCATCACGAGCAACAGTGACCTGATCAAGGAGACCCGCCGGATCGCGCTGGAACTGTTGCTTTCCGAGCATTGCGGCGATTGTTTTGGCCCGTGTCATCTCACCTGCCCGGCCAATTGCGACATTCCGGGCTTCGTGCACGCGATCGCCAGGGGAGACCACGCCGAGGCGAATCGCATCATCAAGCGAGACATCCCCTTGCCGGTGGCGTTGGGCTGCGTCTGCCCCGCGCCGTGCGAAGAGGAGTGCCGCCGGAACCGGCTGGAGGGCCCGTTGGCCATTCGCGTGCTCAAGCGCTTCGCCGGCGAGCAGGATCTGAAATCGGGCCAGCCCTATCTGCCCGACGTCGCGCCGGACACCGGTTACAAGGTCGCCATCGTCGGCGCCGGGCCGGCGGGATTATCGGCCGCTTACTACCTGCGCCAGATGGGCCACGCCGTGACCATCTTCGAGGCCCGCGCCGAGGCCGGCGGCATGCTGCGCTATGGCATCCCGGCCTACCGTATGCCCCGGGAAAAGCTGGCGGCCGAGATTAAGACGATCACCGATCTGGGTGTGGAGATTCAATACGACACCGCGATCGGGTGTGACGTCAGTTTCGAGGACCTGCGGAAGGACTACGACGCCGTATTCCTGGGCATCGGCGCCCAGAACTCCCGGCCTATGAACATCCCCGGAGAGGATAGCGCGGGGGTCTGGGGCGGGGTCGAGTTCCTGGCGTGTGTCAATGACGACAGTGAGGTGATCGACACAGAAGGGCGCGTCGCCGATGTGGGCCAGCACGTCGTCGTCATCGGCGGCGGCAACACCGCCATCGACGCGGCCCGCACCTCGGTGCGCCTGGGGGCCGACGTGCAGGTGATTTACCGCCGCTCCCGCCAGGAGATGCCGGCGTGGGACATCGAGGTGGACGCGGCCGAGGAGGAGGGGGTGGCATTCCACTTCCTGGCCTCGCCGATTGGCGTGCAGAAGACCGACACCGGGTTGAAGGTGACCAACATCCGCATGGAGCTAGGTCCTCCCGACGCCAGCGGGCGACGGCGCCCGATCCCGATTGAGGGTTCCGAGTTCGTCGTCGAGTGTGATACTTTCATCATGGCGATTGGGCAGGTCGTGGATACCGATTGCGTCGTCGATACCGGCGTCGCGTTCACGCGCTGGGGCACGATCGACGCCGACCCGTGGACCACCCAGACTGCGCTGCCGGACGTTTTCGCCGGCGGCGACGGCGTCACCGGCCCGGACATCGCCGTGGAGGCGGTGGGAGCGGGCCATCGCGCGGCGATCAGCATCGACCAATACCTGCGCGGCGAGGCGGTCGTCGGTCCCGAGGAGATGTGGAGCGCCACGATGGGCGCGCTGGACCAGGTGACCGAGTCCCGTTTCGCCGGCGTGGAGAAGGTAGAGCGGGCGGACATGCCCGAATTGCCGGTCGCGGAGCGCGTGTCCACGTTTGACGAGGTGGAACTGGGCTTGACCGAGGAAATGGCGGTGACCGAGGCGAAACGCTGCCTGGAATGCGAATGCACCGCCATCGACGATTGCGACCTGCGGCGTTACGCCATCGCGTATGGGGCCGACCCGGAGCGCTTCACCGGCGCGCGGCGCGAGTACAAGCTGGACGCGTCGCACGAAGCGCTGATGCGCGAACCGGGCAAGTGTATCCTGTGTGGCCTGTGCGTGCGGATGTGCCGCGACGTCAAGGGGTTGAACGTGTTCAGCTTCACCAACCGGGGTTTCTCGGCGACCGTCGAGCCGTACTTCGGCCTGCCGCTGGTGGAGACGACGTGCGACGGCTGCCTCAAGTGCGTCGAGATCTGCTCCACTGGCGCGTTGATGGCGCGGGAGGGTGCGGCGGAAGCCCTAGAAGAGGAATTGGAGATAACCGCAGCCTAAGCCTGACCCTAACATATCCTGTTCAAACGCCAAGCGCCGCTCGTCGATTGACAAGACGAGCGGCGCTTGGCTTGCTTTCTTATTTCTCAATTCTCAATTCTTATTTCTCAATTCTCAATCCTCAATCCTCAACCCTCAATCCTCAACCC
>DSAR01000551.1 GCA_011046405.1 Chloroflexota bacterium
ACCGGGGCAAACTCGCTCGGGTCGGTCTCCTGACCGTGCCCGCTGTGGCTCGGTCGGGAGACCGGCCACAGCTCCCCAGGGCTCCGGAAGGAGGTTGGCAGGTATCTTCTCGATCAACCGGGGGCGGTATGGAACGTCGTCATCTTGCTGCTATATATGCCCTCAAGACGACGCGGACATACCGCCCGTTCCATCAAAGCGTTCCAACTTATTGAGAAGATACGCTGCTAGGTTGGTTGGGCGACGCCCGATCCGAGAATCCTGCGAATCCGTGTTCTTATACGCCCTGAAAAGAGAAGCGCCTATTAAAGCAACTGGGTAGGCCTGGAAGCCTACCCGGAAATGGGACGACTTTGATGACGTAGGAAACTACGGCGGTGATACCTCTCCTTCTGCACGCCAACTCCGTGTGCAGACTTCTCCTCGTCCACACATCGCCCCCTGTGCTTGATCGTTCACTGTGACCACGAGGCCAGCGCCGTTGCCGGTCTTCACAGTGACCATCTGTTCTCCCGACCAGGATTTGCTTTCGTTGGTCGCCATCATTCCGGTAAACACGTTTTCTCCGTCCGCCGAGACGCTTGTCCAGACGTGCTCGGTAGCTGCCAGCGTCAACGTGACGCGGCCGTCGGGGCTAACCGGAAATGTAGGCGTAGCGACGCTGACGTCCGGCGAGGGAGATGAAGACGAAGCCGCGCTCAGGGGCATAGACGTCACGGTGGGAAACTGACTCACTCCCGAGGCCGATGTAGGTGTCTCCGATTCCGCAGATCGGCCGTAAAATAGGTACCACCCAACGACGACGACGCTCAGAATGATCAACGTGCCAACTAGCAGGATAGGCCAGTGGGGCAAAAGGGAAGGTCGAGGCGCTAAGAAGGGATCGTTGGAAGAAGGCGGCGGCGATTGAATGTTGGGGGTCTTCGTTGCTGCGGGCCTTGCTGCGGGCGGCACAGAGGTCTCACCACCACCGCCTCGCATCTCGGCGTCGTAACGGGCCAAGACGTCGGCTGGCGGAAGGCCAAGATAACGGGCGTAAATGCGCAGGAAACCCCGAATTTGCGCCTCTCCCCCGGCAAGCGCAGCAAAATCCCCCGCTTCTAACGCCTGTAGAAAACGGGGGCGGATGTGTATGGCGTCTTCGACTTCTTCGAGGGTGTTTCCTTTCGCCTCCCGCGCCCGCCGCAGCCAAGCCCCGACTCTTTCTGTCATCACAGTTTTATCGAGAAGTGAGACCAATCAGAATTGATGTTGGCCTAAGCTTCTTCGACGGCCTCACTCTCGTCTGTATCTTCAACGATGTCTTGAGCCTCGTCTTGAGCCTCATCTTGAGCCTCAGCCTCGTCCATAGCTTCCTCCACAGCTTCATCCTCGTCGGGCCTTTCCGGCAGTTCTCCGCCTTCGGGTTTGACCAGGGCTGTGACTTTGACTTCAATGCCCTTCGCCAGTTGCACGGTGATGTTATGCTCACCGATCTCGCGCAATGGCTCGGAAAGAATGTGCTTGCGACGGTCGAACGTCTCGCCCACCTCACGCCCCAGCGCTTCGGCGATGTCGGCTGTGGTGATCGAGCCGAAAAGCCGTCCGGTCCCCTCGCTTGCCTTGGCCTCGAAGACCAGGGTCACGTTGCTCAGTTTCTCCGATATTGCCTCGGCTCGTGCGATCATGTGTTTCTCTCGGCGTGCCTCGGCGGCCTGGTGGCGCTCGAGCTCTTTGATCGCGCCCTTGGTTGCTCTGGTCGCCAATCCCTGGGGGATCAAATAATTCCGGGCGTAGCCATTCGCCACGTCGAGTAGTTCGCCGGTTTCTCCCAAATTTTCCACGTCATCAATCAGAATAATTTTCACGTTTGATATCTCCTGTTGCACGTTTGGCTGTTATACACAAGGATTTGCTCGAAAAATAGGGCGGGTGGGATTCGAACCCACACGTCCTCTCGGACAGAGGATTTTAAGTCCCCGGCGTCTGCCGTTTCGCCACCGCCCCGTACAAACCACGGGCAGCATCTCTCTCGCTGCCCGCGTCGCAAACTAACCGTACGAGGAGGCGACGGTCGGAATCGAACCGACGAATAAGGGTTTTGCAGACCCCTGCCTTACCACTTGGCTACGTCGCCTCAAGCGTTGCGATTCTACCATATCTTGTCTTTCTTCGCAAGTTTTTCACATTCATTAGCGGACGCAGTTAACGACGTCGGGATTTTGCTTTGCTTCCTGTGCGTGGCGGATCACAATCCGCCATTCGGTGGGTGAGAAAAGCGTTTTCCTGTCCCGAAACGCCGGATTGCGACCTGGCGGGCGCAGGGAATGACGGGTAGGAAATCTTTGAACCCTTTGTTGGAACTTGCCAGGCTCGGTTCGCCACCCATAGCGTCTATTTGCCGTCCCCGTTCATTGGTGTTATACTCAATTTCGAATTTATTACCCGACATCTCTGGATCACGAATGTCACAAATGGACAAATAACACGCATTGTCACTAATCTTTGGGTTTTTCGTGTTGATTTGTGCAAACCTGTCCTGAGCGTAGTCGAAGGATTCGTGGCTAATCTCTCACCGCGTCCATGCGAAATCCCAAAAGAAGCAATTCGACCATTCGTGTGATTGGTGGTCGAAAATCAGGCTCTTGGCCACGAATGTCGGGTAGTGAAAATTTCGATTAACTTGGCCATGGCTATTTGCCACCCCAGATTTTGAAAGTCTGATGTGCCATTGCCGAGTTAACGTAATACTACGCTGGCCGAGCATCTGGCAGGAGGTGGTGCAGATGAAAATGCGACCATCTACTTTTATCTTGATCTCGATCGCTGTAGGCGCGATTGCCTGGGCCGTGACATGGACTCCCGCGTTTGCTCATCTTCACTCTTCGCGTTGTCCCCTCTATCCCAGACGAGCCGGAACCCAAAAGGATCATCGACGGCTGAAGCAAAGGGCAACCAAAGATTGCACGCTCTTGCTCGACGTACAAGGATATCATGGGGTAGGCCCTCACGTATCATCAACTCAGGCCAAGCGTGTCCAGGCAGCGGCGACGTGGGCGGAGCGCCAATTGGAGCCGCTCCCTGGACTGGGTGAACAAACGCCGTGCGCCTATCCCTTGCCGGATGGGATGTGTGTCTACTACGGGGATCTGCACAGCCACACCGGCTATTCCGATGGCAAAGGTACACCCCGCGAAGCCTACCAGATGGCGCGCGCCAACGGGCTCGATTTTCTTGCAAGCACTGATCACGCTGAACTCCTGACCCAAAACGAATGGGACGACACCTTCTACCAGGCGCGACGTGCCTCGGTCGATGACGTGTTCGTGGCCTTGCGAGGATTTGAGTGGAGCAGCGGCGCTTTTGACACCCCATCCAGAGGACACCTCAACGTCTTTAACACGCGCGATTTCGTAGGTGTGACCGATCCTGATTACGATAGCCTGGGCAAAATCTACACCTGGCTTGCGGAACCGGCACAACTCGCGGGCATCGCTCAATTGAACCATCCCAACTTCCCCGAAGACTCGTTCAAGAACCTGGCTTACGAGCGAGGTGTCGATCCGCACGTCAACTTGATCGAGATCAACGTAGGTGACGATACCCGGCTGGATAAATACCGGCGGGCCCTGGCGAACGGTTGGCGCGTCGCGCCGGCCAATAATAGCGACACCCACTGGGCTAACTGGGGCGTAAGACGGGGTCGGATCGGCATCGTCGCCCCGGCGCTCACCCAACGCGAGGTGATGGAGGCTTTACGCGCCCGGCGCGTTTTTTCCACCGAGGATGAGAACCTGGCGCTGCTTCTGAGGGCCGACGGACATTGGATGGGAGCGCTGCTCCGGGAACCGCCCATCCAGATCGACGTGTACGCTTTCGACCCCGATCCCGTGGATCCCATCGTCAAACTGACGCTATACCAGAACAACGAGCCCTTTAGCAGCACCGTCGTCAATGCCCACGCCCTGACCTGGACCATCCCGCTGGAACATCGGCCGGCCCCGGGGACCTGGTGGTATGCCGAAGCGACCCAGGCCGACGGAGACCGGGCCTTCACCGGGCCTATCTGGCTCATCGAAGCGGAACCGTATGACCTGTTGGCGCGAGACAGCGTGAACGATTTTGGCGCCATCCCCTCGGCCGATCCGGTCTGGCAAAGCCCGGACGTATGGATTCGACAACAGGCGGACGGTCAGATGTGGCATCAGAACCCGATCACCGGACAGGGCAACGTCGTCTATGCGCGCCTGCAGAACGCCGGTGTCAATCCCCTTAGCGGTGTGGACGTGTACCTCTACTGGGCCGAAGCAGCTCTGGGCCTGAGGTGGCCCGACGATTGGCGTGCGATCACAGGCCAACCGCTCCACGTGCCATCCTTGCAACCGGGCCAGACTGCCGTCGTGAGCACGACCTGGGACGTTCCGCCCTCAGCGCCCGCTCACGTATCTCTGCTGATGCGTCTCGTCTCGGACCAGGACCTGATCCGGGACGACGGGAATCCCAAGTGGGACAACAACGTCGCCGGGAAGAGTGTTCACGTCTTGCCCCTCGCCGGCGGTGAATCGGGAACAGTCCAACTCCCTATTCGTATGACGTTTTATCTGAACAATCCCGATGACGGGGACGAAATAGCCGACCTGCGTCTGTACAGCCGCGATTTTCCATCCCAGGGCGATCTCACACTGCGCCTGGCGCCGGACCTTTTCGAGCGTTGGGCTGTAACCGATACCACCCACTTGCTGAAAGGCGCCTTCGTGGACTCGACCTCCCACGCCATCGTCATGACCCATCCACAAAGAGCCGCTGTGTATGGATTGCCCCTGCACGCTGGCGAACGCTCGACAGCCACGCTCCTTTTGCACGCTCCCCATACCGCGACGCTGGCTTTACACGTGAGCCAGGAGATACGGGGTAACGAGGTCGGCCGCAACCTGTACACGAGCGTTCCCAATAACGCCCCGCATGCCATGTGGCTTGAAGCCATCCCCCCCGTTATGACCCCGCACAGTCAGGCGCAGATCGTCGCCTACGTCGTTGGGGATGGGTTCACGCCCATTGTCGATGGTGTACCGGTCCACTTCAGCACGACGCGAGGCCGCCTGAGTGACAATACCGTGGAGACGCGAGGGGGCGTGGCGCTTGTGACGCTCGTCTCTGATGGAGATTGGGGAACGGCCGTCGTGCGGGCCAGTGCGGCCGGTCTCTCGACTGCTGTGCGCGTGGACGTCAATCGCGCCTGCTGGGTCCGGCTCAACGATAGCATGGATGATTACACCAGCGTCCAGGCCGCCGTGGATGCCAGCACCCGGCCCGACGACGTGATCAAGGTCGCCGGGCGCTGCACCGGCGTCCATCGAAGGGAGGACCTGGTCCAAGTCGTTCACGTCTCCAAGACGGTGACGATACAGGGCGGTTACACCGTGACCAACTGGATCACCCCCGATTTATGGACCCATCGTAGCGTTATTGATGCGCAGGGACAGGGGCGCGCGCTCTACGTCGCGGAAGGGGTGAGCTTGACGCTTGAGGGGATCCACGTCACAGGCGGCGACGCCCGGGGTCTGGGCGGCGGGCCTCTCGGAGAGGATGCTGGGGGCGGCATTTACGCCGTGCACGCCACGCCAACCCTCAGGAGCAACCGTGTGTTGGGCAACGTCGCCGGCCTGGGCGGCGGGCTATACCTGGCAGAGAGCGAGGCGTCGCTCACCAACAATATCGTCGCCCACAATCAAGCGCTCGACCGGGGCAGCGGATTGTGCGTCGGCGGCGGAAAAGCCCGTCTCCTGCACAACACCCTGGCCCGCAACGGCCTGCCGGGCTTCCCGGGCAGCCTCGGTGGAGACGGGATCGGCCTCTACGTCTCCGGGAGGGGGCTCGTGACGGCGACCAACACCATCCTGGCGGGTCACGCCGTGGGTATATCGGTCACGACGGGGAGCACCGTCACGCTGGAGGCGACGCTGTGGGGCGATGGCGCGTGGGCGAATGGAGCCGATTGGGACGGCGACGGCGCCTTCGCCTCTCACGAGCCTGAGACGTGGGGCGATCCGGCATTTGTGGCCCCTGATGACGGCGATTATCACATCGGGGCGGGATCGGCGGCGCGGGATCGCGGCATAGACGCGGGCGTCAGCGCCGACGTGGACGGCGAACCCCGTCCTATGGGATACGCGCACGACGTCGGCGCCGACGAACTGCGGATTGGGTTACAAATCGATCAGCGCGCCAGCGCGACCCCGGCGCTATCCGGCGAGCGTTTGACTTACATCATCACCGTTACCAACACCGGCTTGCTAGACCTCCACGCCCGTATCACCGATACCCTCCCCAGCCACGTCGTCTCCGGCCGAACGTCCGAGGGGACGGCCGTCATGCCCGGCCAAGTCGTCACCTGGACCCCCGTCATCACCGCGCCGGGCGGGATCTGGCGGCAACAGATCGTCGTCACCGTGGAGGCCGAATATCGGGGCGTCCTGACCAACGTCGTCCAGGTTGCGACCGACGCCGGGGTCGGTGGGAGCGATACACTGACGACGCCGGTGATCACCGTCTACACGCTCCGCCTGCCGCTGGTGATGCGCAATTACAGCCCACCCGTTCCCTGCGCCCCCCGCCTGATCGCCACGGTGGAGACCGGCCCCGATTCCCACGGCATCGCGCTGGATACAGCCGGACGACGGGCCTTCGTAGCTCACGCCGGGGGATTGGCGGTGATTGACGCCGATAGGCATACGCTCATTCGGGCCGTCCACGCCATCACGTCGGTTCACGGCGTCGCCTACGATCCCGAACGGAACCGTATCTGGGCCGTGACCCGGGATCCCGACCGCGTGCTCGTATTAGATGGATCGACCTACAGCCTCTTGGCCGACCTGCCGGCCGGCGCCGGCCCCCACGCGGCGGGCTACAACTCGGCCAACGCTCGGGTCTACGTCACCAATTACTGGGATGGCACACTCCGGATTTACGATGCTCGAAATCTGACCTATCTGCTTGAGTTGAGCGATTTCGCCGAACCGGCTCACCTGGCGATCAATCCGGTCACCAATAAGGTCTACGTGGCCAACCACGGGTTCTATCGGGGGATCACCGTGATCGACGGCGCGACACATGCGACCCGGCGCATCGATGCCGGTCTATTCGACGCCTACGGGGTGACGGTGGATGTGACCCGTAATCTGGTATACGCCACCGGCATCGCTCAGGGGCGGCTCTCGGTCATCGACGGGGCGACCGACGAGGCGCTGGGCTACCAGGACTTCCGGCACGCCGACGGCGGCGCGATGTGGCTGCGTGTCATCACGGTCAATCCAGATGTCGGGCCGGAGGGCCACCTGCTGCTCGTCACCTCGAGCGATGATGGTGAGCGGGACCAACTCCTGCTGATCCCCAACACTTGGCCGACGCTGGGTGAGCCGGTCGCCCTGGACATCGCCAGCTATCCCCAGGATGGGATAGTTCTCGATCCCCGTACAGAGCGCGTCTGGGTGACGAGTGTAGGTAGCGGGCTGGTCAACGTGATCCAGGATGGCGAACCGGTCTGTGTGCCATGAGGTGGGTCGTATGTTGGCCTTTCGTTTTATTGGGATGATAGCTCTCTAGATGCATAAGACAAGGAGAACGACGATGAAATTGGACTACAAGAAGACCTTTCTGATCGGATTCGGCTTTTTCGGCATCAGCGTGATGTGGACCCTCTACAACGCTTACGTGCCCATCTATCTCCAGGCCGGCCGCCCGACCTTCTCTGCGCCGGGAGAGGTGGGCTTTGGCCTGGGGCCCAGGATGACCGGCATCATTATGACGTTAGATAACGTGGCCGCCTTCTTTTTGCTTCCCCTGATCGGTGTCTGGTCTGACCGGGTGTGGACCCGCTTCGGACGGCGCAAGCCCTTCATCCTGGCGCTGGCGCCCATCGCCATCGCGGCCTTTATTCTCATCCCCGTCGTCGTGCAGATGATCCCGTCCGAATGGAGCGGCGAGACGAGCCGCCTGACGCCCCAGTTAGCGCTGTTTATCACGGTCATCGGCCTGTTTCTCCTGGCGATGGCCTGTTTCCGCACGCCCATCATCGCCCTGATGCCCGACCTGACGCCCAGTCCGCTGCGCTCGCAGGCGAACGGCGTCATCAATGTGATGGGCGGGATCGGCGCGTTGGTCGCCACCCTGGGCAGCAGTTTGCTCTACCGATTGGGGCGAGGCATACCCTTCATCTTCGGTGGCGTGTTGATGGCGCTGGCTGTGTTGATGCTCTTTCTCTTCGTCCGGGAGACCCGTGATTTCGAGGCGGCGGGCGAACAAAAAGAGAAGGAAGGATTGGGCGGTCTGCGGGGTCTCGCACGCGTCTCGCCCGAGGCCCGGCGCAGCCTGGCCTTCTTGATGGGCGCGATCTTCTGTTGGTTCGTCGGTTACAACGCGGTCGAGACTTTCCTCTCCTCCTATGGGGTCAGCGAACTGGGGATGTCCACCGGTCAAGCGCCGCTCCTGATGGGGGTGGCTTCGCTGGCGTTCCTGGCCTTCGCCGTGCCGGCGGGCTACGTCGCCAACCGCTTTGGGCGACGGCGGACGATCATCGCTGGCCTGATCATCTTTGGCGGGCTGCTGGCGATCAACTTCTTCCTGCGTAACGCGACCTTGATCTGGCCGATCATGGCCATTGGCGGGATCGGTTGGGCGTTGATCAATATCAATTCCCTCCCCATGGTCGTCGACACTGCCGTCTCTGACGCCGACCTGGGCACCTACACCGGCTTGTACTACGTCGCTTCTCAACTGGCGGCCATAGCTGGTCCCACGATCAATGGTCACATCGTCGAGTGGGGCGGCGACGATTACAATTTGATCTTCCTGGTGACGCCGGCCTTCTTCGCCGTGGCGATTTTCTTGATGTTGAGGGTCACGCGGGGAGAGGCCAAGATGAATGAGCGAATGTCAAATGACAAATGATGAGCAAATAACAGTCGACGTCGCCGTCGTGCAGGCTGCGCCGGTGCTCTTCGACCGCGAGGCCACCGTCGAGAAAACCCGGCGCCTGACCGCCGAGGTCGCGGCCCGGGGCGCTCAACTGATTCTTTTCCCAGAGGCCTTCATTCCCGCCTATCCCCGGGGGTTGAGTTTCGGCATGCTCGTCGGCAGTCGTAGCCCCGAGGGGCGGCTCACGTGGGAGCGCTACTGGGCCAACGCCGTCGACGTGCCCGGCCCGAGTACCGACGCGCTGGGCGAGGCGGCCCGCACGGCCCAGGCGTATCTGGCGGTGGGCGTCATCGAACGGGACAACCGCTTCAGCCGGGGGACGCTGTATTGTACGCTGCTCTACTTCGGCCCCGACGGTCGCCTTCTGGGCAAACACCGCAAACTCAAGCCCACCGGGGCGGAGCGCCTCATCTGGGGCGAGGGGGACGGCAGCACGCTGACCGTGATCGACGCGCCGTTTGGCCGGGTCGGCGGGCTGATCTGCTGGGAAAATTACATGCCCCTGGCGCGGATGGCGATGTACGGCAAGGGCGTGGAGATCTACCTGGCCCCCACCGCCGATTCCCGCGACACCTGGCAGGCTACCATGCGCCACGTCGCCTGCGAGGGGCGCTGTTTCGTCCTGGGCTGCAATCAGTTTGTGACCCGGGCGATGTACCCGCCGGATCTGGCCGGGATCGAGGATTTGGAGACGCAACCGGAGGTGATGTGCCGGGGCGGGAGCGTCGTCGTCTCGCCGTTGGGAGAGGTGCTGGCCGGGCCGCTATACGATCAAGAGGGCGTCTTATACGCCACGCTCGATATGGGCGACGTTGTCCGGGGCAAGCTCGATTTCGACGTGCTAGGCCACTACGCCCGGCCGGACGTTCTACGCCTGCTCGTCGACGAACGTCCCAAGCCACCGCTCTCTTTTTTGACGCCATCCGGGTATTCTCTCGACGGGTAAGCGGCATCCTGGAATACAAGAAAAAAGCGCCTGAGAAAATCATTCTCAAGCGCCTCGCGATGGGCCGTGCAGGAATCGAACCTGCGACCCTGGGCTTAAAAGGCCCCTGCTCTACCAAGCTGAGCTAACGGCCCGCGGACGAAAGTATAACACGGGCGCTAAGGGTTGTCAAACCGGGCAGCCGCTATTGCGCCGCTGTATTGCTATCTTTTCAATAACTTGGGGTGAATCTGTTTGTAGTGTGCGCACTAGATAACGGCTTCAGTGCGCTTTTAGGGGCGCTGAAGCGCCTACTACGAACAAGTCCCCGGTTTATCGAGAAGATACCTGTATTGCGCTGTGTCAAACGGCGCGCGCTCAACTCTCGACCGTCGTGTTTTCCTCTTTGGGCTGGGGGTCCTGAGTGTAGCGGCACTCTGGATAGTTGTCGCATCCCCAGAAGACTCCCCGCTTGCCTTTTCGCTCGACCAGGTCGCCGCCACAGGCAGGACATTTTCCCATCACCATGGGCGCGCGCCACTTGCACCTGGGGAAGTTGGCGCAGGCGCGGAACCGGCCGAACTTCCCCTCGCGCAGCACCACTTGCCCCCCGCACGCCGGACACGTCTCGCCGGTAGCGACCGGCTTCTCCTTGCGTCCCGATGTTTCTCCCACCCGGATCGCGTGAAATTGTTGGATCGCCGCCTCGGCCTGTCTCAGCGCCTGTTCGAAAGGCCCGTAAAACGTTTGCAGAATCTCGCGCCATTCCTGCTCGCCCCGGGCCACGCGGTCCAGATCATCCTCCATCTGGGCGGTGAACTGGATGGCGAAATGATCGGGGAACTGGGCGACGAGTAGATCGCACACGATCAGGCCCAGGTGCGTGACTTCCAGGGACTTCCGTCGCCGGCGGGCCACGTATCCCCGTTTGAGGATCGTGCGGATGATGCCGGCGTAGGTGCTGGGACGGCCGATGTCCAGTTTCTCCAACTGCTTGATCAGGCTGGCCTCGGTAAAATGGGGCGGCGGCTTGGTGAAGCGCTGCTCCGGGAAAAGCCCGTGCAGTTCCAGGGGCTCACCGTCGGTCAGCGGCGGGAGTTCCTGGTCGGTGGCGCCCTCGTCCGCCGAGGCCTTCGGGTCGCCGACCTCGTATGCCTTGAGGAAACCGGCGAAGATCAACTCCCGCCCCGTGGCGCGGAAGACGTAGGGCAGATCTCGACCGTCGCGGGCGCAGCCGATGTCGACCGTGGTCACGTTGTAGACGGCAGGCTTCATCTGCGAGGCGATGAAACGGCGCCAGATCAGTTCGTAG
>DSAR01000353.1 GCA_011046405.1 Chloroflexota bacterium
CAATAAACCGGGGCAAACTCGCTCGGGCCGGTCTCCTGACCGTGCCCGCTGTGGCTCGGTCGGGAGACCGGCCACAGCTCCCCAACTTATTGAGAAGATACAGTGACAACCTATGTCGAAAAATCAAACCCAACGCAATCTATACGAAGCCTTCGTCGGAGAGGCAAAAGCCTATCATCGACTATTGGCCTTCGCCCGCCAGGCGGACGAGGAAGGATTCGAGCAGATTGCTAAGTTATTCCGCGCCGTCGCCGCGGCTGAAGGCGTACACGCCGGGCGCCACTTGAAGCTGTTGGGCGAAGCCGTGGTCAAGAACACAGAGGAAAATCTGCAATTCTCCTTCGAGAGCGAGACGACGGTCAACGAAGTCTACTACCCCCGATTCATTCAAGAGGCCCAGGAGGAGGAAGAACGGGCAGCGGCCCGGACTTTCAGCCAGGCGCGGGACGTAGAAGAAGGGCACGCCGCGCTATACAAGCGGGCATTGAACGCAATGCTGCGCGACGAAGATCACGATTATTACGTTTGCCAGGTATGCGGTTACGTCACCGAACGAGAAGCGCCCGACAAATGCCCAATTTGCAATGCCAAGAGAGAAAATTTCCGCCTGGTGACGTGAAAGAGCATATTCACTGTCATTGTACGACAATTACACGTAAGCAATACGATCTAACAAATGAAAAGGAGATATAAAATGGGCACATTAGGACGATCCATGGTAGGCAAAGACGTAGATAAGCTGATTGAATTGCTCAACAAAGCGCTGGCGGACGAATGGCTGGCCTATTACCAGTATTGGATTGGGGCCAAGGTCGCCAAGGGCCCGATGAGAGGGGCTGTCACGGTGGAGCTCGAGGAGCACGCGACCGAGGAACTGGGCCACGCACTGATGCTCGTGGAACGGATTCTCCAACTGGGCGGCGATCCGCTCCTCACGCCCCAGGCCTGGTATGACATGACCAACTGCGGTTACGAAGCGCCAGAAGATCCCTACGTAGAGGCCTTGTTGGAACAGAACATCAAGGGCGAGCAATGCGCCATCGAGGTCTACCGGAAGTTGGTCGAATTCACCAAGGACAAAGATCCGGTGACGTACGAAATGGCCTTGCAGATCATGACAGACGAGATCATGCACGAGGAAGATTTGCAGGCCCTGGAAGAAGACATCCAATTGATGAGGGAGCGAAAGTAACTATGCCACTCGGAGAGATGATCCAAACTGCTGATTGGAAAAAAGAGAAGCACGCGCCGGTGATCGAGTGCCCAGACGTGGTAAAGGCCGGCGACGTTTTTGACGTCCAGGTAAGTGTGGGTCAGGAGATCCCCCACCCGAACACCGCCGAGCACCACATCCGCTGGATCGCGCTCTACTTCCAGCCGGAGGGAAGCAAGTTCCCCTACCA
Source organism: Chloroflexota bacterium (assembly GCA_011046405.1). Lineage (GTDB taxonomy): Bacteria > Chloroflexota > Anaerolineae > B4-G1 > B4-G1 > DSAR01. The sequence goes on from DSAR01000353.1 coordinate 1,404, forward strand.
GGTGGGCCATTTCGAGTTCAGCGGTCACGGTGAGGGCGACGTGTTCACAACCCCATCAGCCATTGCATCGCTAAAGGTGGACAAATCCGGTGTATTGCGCGCACTCTCCTTCTGCAATATCCACGGGCTGTGGGAAGGTGAGAAGGAAATCGTCGCAGAATAGTATCTTTTAAAAACATAGATGTAGGGCGGAATGGTCTTCCGCCCTACATGTCCCCTCATTCTCACGAAATGCAGTTCGAAAGTATCATCTCAATAAACCGGGGCAAACTCGCTGTGGCCGGTCTCCTGACCGTGCCCGCTGTGGCTCGGTCGGGAGACCGGCCACAGCTCCCCAACTTATTGAGAAGATACGTTCGAAATTCGTGTTGATTCGTGAGATTTGTGGCAAAAATGTTCGACAATACTCAGTTTCAGCAAATTTAGCAAAAGGAGAAAAAAATGGCTATTTTCACCGCTGCACAAGCGCTAGAGATGGCGATGGAGATCGAACAAAACGGCGAAATCTTCTACAAGAAGGCCGCAGAGCAGAGCGACGATCCGGCAACCCAGGCGCTCTTCGAAGACCTGGCACAACAGGAAATGGCTCACTACGAGACGTTCCAACGTCTGGCCGGCGACGTAGAACGCGCCCCCGGCAAGCCAGGTGAAAAATACGATCAATACGAGATGTATCTCAACGTCGCCCTGGAAAACGCCTTGTTCACCGGCCCAGAAAAGGCCCTGGCCCTGGCCAAGAAGGCGGCGGATCGGGAGACCGCACTGCGGGCCGCGATGGGTTTCGAGAAGGATACGCTGCTCTTCTTCTACGACCTGCGTGATATGGTCAGCGAGAAGGATCAAGAGACGATTTCCACCATCATCCGAGAAGAGAAACGACACCTGCGTCGCCTGTCAAAATTACTTTAGGAGGCCCGCTATGCCACCCGTCGAGATAAAACCCAACATCCATTGGATCGGCGTCAACGATCGAACCACCGACCTCTTCGAAGGATTATGGCCGATTACCCAAGAAGGGGTCTCATACAACGCTTACCTGATCAACGACGAAAAAAAGGCCATCGTCGACCTGGCCAAGGCCCTGAAAACAGATGAGTTCTTCGATCAACTCGATCACGTCATCGACATATCTCAACTGGATTACGTCATCGTCAATCATATGGAGCCGGACCATTCGGGTATCCTGCGCACGCTGCTCCGTATAGCGCCCCAGGTCACCATTCTCGGCACCGAAAAGACCCGCGACATGCTCGACTCGTTCTACGGCATCCGCGAAGGGGTGAGAGTCGTCCAGGATGGCGAGACGCTATCCCTGGGCCAGCACGAATTGACCTTCGTCTATACGCCCTTCGTCCACTGGCCCGAGACGATGATGACCTACGAGTCGTCGGAACAAATTCTTTTCTCCTGTGACGCCTTCGGGAGTTACGGGGCATTGCGGGGGGCTATCTTCGACGACGATTGTACCAGTCAGGCCTTCTACACCCAGCAAGCCCTGCGCTATTACGTCAACATCGTGTCCGTTTTCAGCAAGCCGGTGTTGAAAGCCATCGAGAAATTGGCTGACGTGCCGGTCTCCATCATCGCCCCTTCGCACGGATTGATCTGGCGAAAATCCCCGGAGCGCATCATTGAACTGTACAAAAAGTGGGCCGAGTACGCCAACGAACCGGGCGAAATCGGCATCACGATGCTCTACGGCTCAATGTACGGCAACACCGAGAAGATGATGAACGCCGTAGCCCACGGTATCTCGCAAGAAGGCGTCCCGCTCGATATATTCGACGTCACGCACACCCACGTGAGTTATATGATGCCTGCGCTATGGACCCAACGAGGGATTGTGGTCGGCGCCCCCACTTACGAAGGGTCGCTGTTCCCACCGATGGCCGAAGTGCTCAACATGGCGAAATATAAGCGTATCCGGAACAAGTCGGTCGCTCGCTTCGGCAGCTATGGATGGAGCGGCGGCGCACAACGACATTTCGAAAACCTGATCGAGCCATTACAGTGGAATCTGACTGACAGCTTCGAATTTGTCGGCAGTCCGAGCGACGCAGAACTCGAACAGGGAGAGAAATTTGGCGCCGAGTTTGCACGGCTGATCAAAGAAAGCCCGTAACTGCTCAACATAAGGAAATTGCTGGAGAGGAAAGGAGACCCTATCCCGGACAAGCCGGAAGCAATATAAGGAGCGCTGCGTATGCAAAATTCTTGCACAAAAAACAAATGTCACTGGAGAGGCACTATCGTGTCCAAAATCACCAGACGCACCATCAACCACCCTGATCATCGTCGTTTTGGGCGCCCTGGTCGCTTGTGGCCCCTCAACGAGCACGACAGAAGCCCCCAGTGATGTGGCCGACGGGGCGACATTACTGGAAGAACGTTGCACAATATGTCACGGCCTGAATCGAGTGACGCAATCCCAGAAGACCCGCGACGAGTGGGAGCAAAGCGTTATCCGAATGGTCGAACAAGGCGCAAGGCTCGACTCGGATGAACAAGAGCGCCTGATCGATTATCTGGCCGAAACTTATGGGCCGTAAACCTATCCCAAGAGAGAAAGGATCACGTCTGATGGAAGAGAACAAAAATTGGTGGAAATGCTCCAATTGCGGCTACCTCTTGCAGGAAGCTGAACCGCCAGAGACCTGCCCCAGTTGTAAACAGAAATGCGCCTTCATCGACACCACCTGCTACACCCCTGAATGCGGCGGGCCAGGCAACATCGACCCCAAAATCGCTCAAAACAAATAAAGGCCCTGTAAGCATCCCGAATCGAAGCACGAAGGACGCCAAGTACACAAGTACAAAGGAAAATTGCTTGGCGTCCTTCTTAGATAGACACTCAATACCAGACCGCCCACGCCAAACCACCCCCTTTTCCGTTTATTGTCATCCCCCAGTGGCTATGCTATAATTTCATCTGAACGAGACGCCATTAAACTAGCCCATGTGCTTCAGCAGTCTGATTCGAGAAAAAGCAAGTATGAGCCTAAAAGAACATATCATCTCACGCAGTATCTCGCTGGAAGCTCTGCGACGCGTGGAATCAGACATCGCTGCCCAGACGGACACCGGAGCCATCCTCGCTTCCATCATCGCTCACGCCGTTAGCCTGGTCAATGCTTCTTCGGGAGGTTTTTTTCTCCACACAAAACAGAACGTGCTAGAATGGTATACGGTCACGGAATCACACCCGATTCCGCCGGGCAAAATAGTGAAAAAGGGCGTCGGACTCGGCGGAAAGGTTTGGGAGAGAAAGCAATCCATCGTGGTGGACAACTACAATCGGTGGGCAGGCCGCCTGGCGGATGATCTACCCAACGCAGCTGTAGTAGGGGTGCCCGTCTATTGGGCCGACGAGTTCCTGGGCGTGATGGTCATCGAAGATACGGTAATGCGGCGCTTTACACCAGAGGACGTGGAATTATTGGAATTATTCGCCACCCAGGCTGCCATAGCCATCCGAAATATCCACCTGTTATCCGACGCGCGCAAGTCGGCCCAGCAGATGGAAGCCCTCTACGAGACGAGCCGGGCCCTGGCATCCTACCGGGAAGAAGAACCCGTCATCAGGACCATCCTGAGCGCGGTGTATCGCACCCTTGAATGCCAATATGCGGCGATCTCCATCGTGGACGAGGAAAAAGATACCATCAGCTACCGCCATGGCATCTGGCAGGGTGAATTCGACGTCTTTCCCGATTGGGCGCAACGGATCCATTACCCCCTCGACCATCCCGATATCCTTGCCGACGTCTACCGTACAAAGCGGGTCGAGATCATCGAATCCTGGGACGAACGCTTCGATCGCGAAATATGGGACAGGTATGAGCAGGAGCAGCTGCTACGCATCTACATGCCCATTCAGCACCACGAGCGCGTCGTCGGCGTCATGGAAATCGGCTATGATAAAGCGCGAAAACAGGCGGTCGATGATGAAGATTTGCAGGTGTTAGCCGCCTTCATCGACCAGGCTGGAACCGCTTTGCAGAACGCTCGACTGTTTACCTCACTGGAACAAGAAAAAGAGCGAATGAACCTGCTCTATCGTTTGAGCCACCGGCTTTCTGAGAGCCTAGAGATCCGGGATGTCGCTCAACGCGCCTTGACCGACACCTGTGCCTTTCTGGGCGCCATGCGCGGGATCGTATTGACCTACGAGCCAGGCATAGATCGTTTACGCTTCGTCGCCGTTTCAGGGTATGGTAATAACTCACCCGACGAATTGAACGAACAAATCGACCTGAGGATGACGGACGGATTGGTCGGATGGGTGGCCCGAAACCACAACACAGCGTTGGTCGACGACGTGACCCAAGATGAGCGGTGGATGCCCGTCGCTGGCGTGGACGATTGGGTGCAATCAGCTTTGAGTATCCCGCTGGTCAATCGAGAGGAACTCGTCGGCGTCATCAGCATATACAGTGATCAACCCGCTTTTTTCAAACAGGAACAACGCCGGTTGGCCGAGTCGGTCGCTGCTACCATCGCCGCAGCCATCGCCAACGCCCAACTTTTCGAGGCCGAGAAACGTCGCCGGCAAGAGACCGAGACCTTGCGAGAAACCGCTCTGGCGCTAACGACGGTCCTGGAACGCGACGCCGTCATCGACCGCATCCTGCTTCGACTCCAAGAGATCGTCCCCTACGACAGCGCATCGATCCAATTGTTCCGGGATGACGAATTGGAAATTGTCGGGGGGCGAAGCTTGCCAGACATGGATGAGATCCCTGGCGTTGTCTTCACTCCCAATCAAGAAAATACGCCCCACAGAGAAGTCATTCGCACCAGGTCCTCGCTCATTGTGCAGGATGGGCCAGCCGTCTACCCAGACTTTTGTGAAAAGCCATACGCCAAGACCAACCTCCGCGCCTGGCTGGGCGTTCCCATGTTAGTCGGCGAGCAAATGATCGGGATAATCGTCCTCAATAAAACACAACCTGGATTCTACACCTCAGAACACGCCCGTCTGGCCGAAGCATTCGCCGCCCAGGCCGCCATCGCTATCGAGAACGCACGCCTGTTCCAATCGGAACGCGAGCAACGCGAGTTAGGAGAAGCCCTGGGCGTGGCAGCCGCGGCCGTCAGTCAATCGCTCGATACCAAGGAAGTGCTGAACCGTATCCTGGAACAGGTGGAACGGGTTGTCCACGGCGACACGTTCAACATCATGTTGGTGGAGCAAGGCGCAGCCCGGATCGTTCGAAAACGCGGGTACCAAAATAAGATACACCGTCCAACACAGGATCAATTGATCCCCCTAGACAAATATCCCTCGCTGTCAAAGATGGCTCAGACCGGCGAGCCAGTACTCATCCCCGACACCCTCTCCCATCCAGATTGGGTATCGTCAAAACAGCCGGAGTGGCGGCGCTCCTACATCGGTGTACCCATTCAGGTTAGAAACACCGTCGCCGGCTTCTTGAACGTAAACGGGCTCAGGCCCAATCAATTCGACCATGCCGACGTCCAGCGCCTACAGATTTTTGCCGACCAAGCCGCCGCCGCGATTGAAAATTCAAGACTCTACCAAGCACTCAACCGCCACGCTGAAGAACTGGAAAACCGGGTCGAGGAACGCACCAGGCAGATCCAAACCCAGTACGCTCAACTGGAGGCAATCCTACACAGCACGACCGATGGCATCATCGCTATTGACGAACAGGGGGAAATCATCCAGACCAACCCCATCGCCTACCGGTGGCTCAGCCAGACTCTCTCGCCAGAGAACGCCCAGTGTCTGAAAGAGACAGTCCTGGAACTCGCGAGGAAGGCCATTGCCAGCACTGCGCAGGATCAGGAGTCAGATGAACAAAAACAGCCAACCAAAGTGTTGGAATTCAAAGGATTAGACCTGGAACTCCAAGCAGCCCCCATTCGCGCTCCCTGGTCAAAAACAGCCGCTGCCGTCGTCGTCGCCCACGACGTCAGCCACCTCAAAGCCCTGGATCGGGTCAAGACCCGCTTCGTCTCCAGCGTATCCCACGAATTGCGCACACCGGTCACGACAATCAAACTATACGCCTCGCTGCTGAAACAGACATCCGGGGAAAAGCACCAGAAGTACCTGGAGGCGCTGGCTCAGGAGGCCGACCGGCAGGCAAGGCTCGTCGAAGACATCCTGCAAATCTCACGCATCGACGCCGGTCGAATGGAACTGAACGTGCAAACGAGCAACCTGGAAGAAATCGCCCACGCTGTCGTGATGAGCCATCAGATCCTGGCCCAGGCGAAAGAGTTGACGTTAACGCATCAACCCAACACGGCATCAGGCACGCCCCCGCTGGGGCTCGTCGATACCAACCGCATTGTCCAAGTGATCAATAATTTAGTAGAAAACAGCATCCAATACACGCCCCGCGGTGGGACCATCACCGTATCAACCACCACCCAGAGGAAGGGAAACCGCACCTGGGCCACCATCGTCGTATCTGATACAGGACAAGGCATCCCTCAAAAAGAACAAAGCCTCATCTTCGAGCGCTTCTTTCGAGGGGAACAATCGCGCCACAATCAAATTCCCGGAACCGGTCTGGGACTGGCGATCGTCAAGGAAATCACAGAACTTCATGGCGGGCAAGTAACCGTGGAAAGCCAGGTGAATACAGGGAGCACGTTTACGGTCTGGTTGCCCCATGCCAGCTAGACGTCATCGCGAAGGTTTCAATGCATTGGATCTCACTCGTCCGGGATAGTGCCTATCCAGTGAAATTCTTGTTTTTTGTGCAAAAATTTTGCATACGCAGCGCTCCTTATATTGGTTCCGGCTCGGCCGGGTTAGGAGGATGAAATGAATCAAGCACACATCTTGGTCGTAGATGATCACGAGCCGCTGAGAAAAGCGATCCAAGGGATCCTGGAAGCCGAGGGATATAAAATCACCACTGCCAGCGATGGACTACAAGCACTCAAGTTGATGAACCAAGATCTGCCGGATATGGTCATCGCCGACATTATGATGCCTCGCATGGATGGCTATGATTTATATCAGGCCATTCGATCCCGGCCGGATTGGGTCTCTATGCCGTTCATCTTTCTGACGGCCAAGGCAGAAAAGGAAGACAAACTGCGGGGGAAAAGTCTGGGAGCGGAAGATTACCTGACCAAGCCTTTCGACGCCGAGGAACTTCTCGTCGCCGTCCAAAGCAGACTGGAGCGGGCGCAAGCCATTCAGGAATTCGCCCAAACACAGTTCGAGGAACTCAAGCAGCAAATCGCCAGCGTCCTCGGTCACGAACTGCGCACGCCACTGACCTACGTCCGGGGATACACCGAACTGGCCCTGGAGGAAGTGCCCGATACCGATGGACTTCAGGCCTTCTTGATGGGCATAAAACGGGGAGCCGACCGCCTCGACCGATTGGTGGAAGATTTGATGCTCCTCGTCCAACTGGATACCGGGCAAATCGAGGAAGAATACCAACTGCTGGCGCACGTGTACGACAACGCCAGCGACGTCTTTAAATCTACAATCAGACAATATAACCAACAGGCGCTGAATCAAGGCATGGTTCTCGACGTGCATGTCAAGCCCAATCTGCCACCGGTTAAACTATGCGAACCTCTTTTCAACGATGCCGTAGGGCGCCTCATCGACAACGCCATCAAGTTTTCCCACGATGAAGAGCGGATCATTACCATCCGCGCCGAAGACAAAGACGACTGGGTAGAGATTGCCGTGACAGATCGGGGGGTCGGCATTTCAGCGCAACATATGCGCCACCTATTCGAACGCTTCCGCCAATTCAACCGAAACGAGATGGAACAACAAGGATCGGGACTTGGTTTAGCCCTGGCCAAGGCCATCATCGAACTACACGAAGGGGAGATCACCGTAGAAAGCGTAGAGGGCCAAGGCAGTACGTTCACCATCCGCTTGCCCGTCGCCGAAACCGACGCCTGACACCACACAAACGACCGTTCTCGGCTGCGATGTCCATAACGACTCGATCAAGAAGTTGTGGAAACGTAAATAGCCGCCAGCCAAACAAGAAATGAGGAAATATGAGCACACAAGCTAAAGGACACGTATCGGGGTCCAAAGACACACATAAAGTCGCCTTTTATGGCCTATCGACTTGCATCTGGTGCAAGAAAACCAGGGATTTCCTGGAAAGCCAGGACGTGGCCTTCGACTATACGTACGTTGACCTGCTCCAAGGCCAGGAAAAGAAAGATGCCATCGCGCAAGTGCGCTGTTGGAACAGCTCGGTTTCATTCCCCACCATCGTTATCGACGAGCAGCAATGCGTCGTCGGCTTCAAACGGGATAACCTGAAGGAGCTATTGGAACTATGAACGCGAACGAAGAGACCACCATCGCTCCCGAGAAAATAGACAAGGTGTACCAAAGCCTGGACCAATGGGCGGAATCCACGGGTTATCACCTCAACCCGGACCGTGACTTTGCCCGGGACCTGGTGGAGGGACTGCTGATCAATCGAGAGCGATATGGCTACCAGGCTTGCCCATGCCGGTTGGCCACCGGGGACAAAGAAAAGGACGAGGACATCATCTGCCCCTGCGACTACCGCGATCCCGACGTGGAGGAATGGGGTGCCTGTTATTGCGCGCTCTACGTCTCCGAAGAGGTGCTGCGAGGCGAGCGAGAACTCCAGCCTGTCCCAGAACGTCGCCCGCCAGAAAAGCGGCCTTTCTAGCAAAGGGTATGAGATGAGTATCGAGATGAATGAGTCAAATCACCCGATCGGCGACACATTTCAACGCCAGACGAAATACCGGCGCGGCCATCTGCCCGGCGGGCGCTTGGACTGGGCCAGCAAGCCCGCCCCATACAAACATTATCCCTCGGCGCCCACCATCCCGCTCCCACCACCGGCCGACTCGGGCGGCGACGCCATTTGGGACGTGCTCAAGCATCGACGCAGCGTCCGCAGTTTCCAGGACGAGCCCATCCAGGCCCGGGATCTCTCGCAACTGCTCTGGGCCGCTCAAGGCATCACCCGTTCAACCCACCAGGTGGGCTTCCGAACGGCCCCATCGGCTGGCGCGCTCTATCCGGTGGAAACGTATCTCGTCGTTCACGCCGTCTCGGACGTACCCGCCGGCATCTACCACTACGCCATCGCCGAACACGAGCTGGAGCAACTGAGCGCCGGCGACTATCGAGCCCAAATCGCTCAAGCGGCCCTCGACCAGGAAATCGCCCGGCGGGCCAACGTCGTTTTCGTGTGGACGGCCATTTTCGAACGCGCCAAGTGGAAATACAAGCAGCGCGCTTACCGCTACATTTACCTGGATGCCGGTCACATCGCCCAGAACGTCGCCCTGGGCGCGGTCGCCCTGGGGTTGGGAAGCTGCCAGATCGCCGCTCTCTACGACGACGAGGCTAACGCCCTGCTAAACGTCGACGGGGTCGAAGAAAGCGTCATCTATATGACCGTCGTGGGGAAGCCACACTAACCGTCGACAGCCATTCCCATGATGGCGAGAAACGCCAAGATGTAGCCGCGATTTGGAAATCGCGGTTATAAATTTTTGATTCCGGCTTGTCCGGGATAGGAGATCTGTGATGAAGAATAAAACCGTTTTCACAATCATCGCCTTAATCATCGCGGTATTAGCCTGCAA
>DSAR01000195.1 GCA_011046405.1 Chloroflexota bacterium
ACGTAAGCCGCGGCCACGTAGGCCGCCGCGTCGGCGACTGCCGCCCGGGCGATCTCTACCGCGCGCCGGTTGACCTCGGCCACGCGGCTCTCCAGCCCTACTTGCTTCAGACGCGCTCGATTGCCACCGAAGGTACAACTCAGGATCAGATCAGCCCCGGCGTCCAGGTAGGCCCGGTGAACGCCCTTCACGGCATCAGGATTCTCCAGCAGCCAGGCCTCGGGCGCGCCTCCAACAGGCAAGCCGGCATCCTGCAACATCGTTCCCATCGCCCCATCGGCGACGAGCACTGGGCCGTTCTCCAATCTCGATAGTATGTCTTCCACAGTTAGCCCTCCATCCTCATCAATTGACGCGTATTAGTAACTGCTGCTCAGCCTAGCACCCGTTTGCAGCGGATGGGCGGGGGCCCCCACTCTCCATCGCAGCAAGGGACTGGCCTGAGCAGCAGTTACGAGTATTAAAGTATCGTTACGCCTGGCGGCGCAACAATCGCAGCGCCGTCTCGGCCAGGAGAGCAGCCCCGATGGGCAAACAGCGCTCGTCGACGTCGAAACGGAGATCGTGGTGCCGCCGCTCGTCCCCCTCGACCCGGCACCCGAGCATGAACATCGCGCCGGGGGCCTGGGTGGAGAAGTAGCTGAAATCCTCCGCCCCCATCTCCTGTTTGCGCGTCAGGACGTGTGTCTCGCCCAATAGGTCAGCGGCGACCTCCCGGATGCGCTCGGTCATCATTTCGTCGTTGAACATAGGGGGATAACCGACCTCAATCTCCAACTCGTAGTCGCCGCCCATCGCCCGCGCGATCTTTAGCGCCCGTTCGATCCCCTCGTGGAGTTGTCGTTGCACCTCATGATCCATGTAGCGGATCGTGCCGGAAAGCTTTATCTGTTCCGGGATCACGTTGCTGGCTTGCCCCCCGTGGATCGATCCGACGCTGATGACCGCCGGGTCTGCCGGATGGATGCGCCGGGAGACGATACCGTGCAAGGCCAGGATCACGTGCCCGGCGATTTGGGTGGCATCCACGACCTGGTGGGGCATCGCGCCGTGCCCACCCTGTCCGATGATCGTGGCATAGAAGGTATCGACGCCGGCGGAAACCGGCCCCGCGCCCAGGACGATGTCGCCGACCCCGCTTTCGGCATCCACGTGCAGCGCCACGACCGCGTCCACACCTTCCATCGCGCCGTCCTCGATCATGCGTGGCGCGCCGCTGACGCCCTCTTCGTCCGCCACTTCCTCGGCTGGCTGGAATAGTAGGCGAACTGTTCCGGGGAAAGTCTCCTCGGCCAGGAGCGTCGCGACGCCCAACAGAATGGCGACGTGGCAATCGTGCCCACAGGCATGCATCACGCCCGGCACCTGGGAGGCGTAGGGCACGTCCTTGGCGTCCTGGATGGGGAGCGCGTCCATATCGGCGCGGATGGCGAAGATGGGCGATCCCTCGCCGCGCTCGGCGACCACGCCGGTGCGCCCGACGCCGGTGCGCACGCGATACCCCAGCGTTTCCAACTCCTGGGCCACGCGGGCGGCCGTCCGCGTCTCCTGGAATCCCAGTTCAGGCCGCATGTGGATCTCGCGACGCCAGTCGACCAGTTGCTTCTCCAGCTCGTGCGCGCGCTTTAACATCTTTTCGTCACTCACTTATCACCTCAAGATATCAACAGATAGCGGTAGGCCGAGATCGCTGCCTTGGCCCCCTCGCCGATGTGAATCAGGGCCTGCTCCGAGACGTAGGTCACGTCGCCGGCCGCGAAGGCGCCGGGCCAGTTGGTAGCACAGTTGACGTCCACGATGATGCGCCCGTTGCGGTCGCAATCGACCCAATCCTGCACCAGGGCGGAGTTGGGAGTGCGGGGTAACTTGACGAACACCCCGGCGACCGGGAGTTCGCGCGTCTCGCCATCCACCGTGTGATACACAATCCCCTCGACGAACTGATCGCCCGTCACTTCCTCGATGTGCACGTTTTCCACGATCTCGACCTGCTCCATCTGGCGGAGCTTCTGGGCCAGGGGTGTGTTGGAGAGCGGTTCCGGCGCGAGCAAGTGGACCCGGTGGGCCTTGCGGGCCAGGTCGGCCGTCGCGAGCTGCGCCCGCCGCTGGCTGCCAACCACGGCGACGTCCTTGCCCAGGAACAGACCCGCGTGGGCGGTCGCCGAGTAGCTCAGGCCCCGCCCGGCCAGGCGCACCTCGCCCGGTGCGTCGAGCCGTTGAGGCTTGGCGCCTGTCGCCAGGATCAGCGCCTGACTCTCGAAACGATCGCCTGTCTCAGTAGAGACGACGAAGCACCCCTCCTCCGGCATGACCTTGCTCACCCGGTCGAAACGGCGCGCGAAATCCAGGTAATCCAACTGACGCCGGAAGGCGTCCAGCATCGTCTCTCCTGTTAGAATTTCGCGGCCTTCCACGTCCTCCAACTGCATGGCGTAGGTGGTCTGCCCACCCCAGCAGGCGGCGATAATCAACGTCTCCAGCCGCTGGTTGATGCCCATGGCCGCCGCCGTAATCCCGGCCGGCCCTCCCCCAATGACGATTAGATCATACATTTTCATATCTCCTTGGCTTACCCTACTCGGACCACGCCGCCGGTAGCGGCGGTATCAATTCTTTTTCCATCAGGAAGTGGGTCATATCCTGGGCCTGCTTGATAATGTCGGTCGCTTTGCGGAGCAACTCGTCGTGCGACAGGCTCAAGCGGGCCACGCCCTGCTCCTGGGCCCGCATCGCCACGGCCGCCGCCTCGCGGGGGAAGACCTCCCACTCGCTCATCGTGGGGACGATGTTCTCCTCGTTCAGGCCCTTTTCCTCGGCGCAGCGGGCCAGCTCCTCGGCCGCGGCGATCGCCATCTCGTCGGTGATCGTCGTCGCCCGCACGTCCAGCACGCCCCGGAAAATGGCCGGGAAACCGAGTGAGTTGTTGATCTGGTTGGCGAAGTCGCTGCGTCCCGTGCCCACGATGCGCGCCCCGGCCTCCCGCGCCTCCCACGGCCATATCTCGGGGATGGGATTGGCGCAGGCGAAGACGACGGCGTCGTCGGCCATCGTGCTCACCCACTCTGGCAATATCGTGCCGGGACCGGGTTTGCTGGCCGCGATGCAGACGTCGGCGCCGCGCAAGGCCTCATCGACGTCGCCCCGCCGTCCCTCGGCGTTGCTGTTCTGGCAGATGCGCCATTTGTCCACGAATTCTATCTTGCGCTGCTGGATATCGTCTCGCTCGGGGTGCAGGATACCCTTGCTATCGCAGGCGATGATGTGCCCGAAGGGTACACCCGAGGCCAGGAGCAGCCGGATGGTGGCGACGTTGGCCGCGCCGGTGCCGATGACGGCGAACTTGGCCTCTGTCATCTTCTTGCCGACCACCTTCAGCGCGTTGATGACACCGGCCAGGATGACGGTGGCGGTCCCTTGCTGGTCGTCGTGCCAGACGGGGATCTTGACGTCGGGATCGCTGCGCAACATATCCAGCACACGGAAGCACTTGGGCTGGGAGATGTCCTCCAAATTGATCCCGCCGAAGGATGGCTGGATCCACTTGACCGCCAGGATGATGCGGTACGGGTCCTTGGTATCCAGGCAGATCGGGACCGCGTCCACACCGCCCAGGTATTTGAAGATCAGCGCCTTCCCCTCCATCACCGGCATCCCGGCGAGCGGGCCGATGTCGCCCAGGCCCAGCACCCGCGTGCCGTCGGAGACGATGGCGACCGTGTTCCCCTTGTTGGTGTGCTCGTAAGCTTGTTCCGGTTCCTCGTGGATGGCGCGACAGGGCGCGGCCACGCCCGGCGTGTACCAGATGGCGAAGTCGTCCAGGCCCCGGATGGCGCATTTGGGGGCGGTCTGAATCTTGCCCCGGTAGAACGGATGCATGCGCATCGCGTCTTCTGCGGGCTTCTTGGCCTTGGCCAGAAGCTCCTCTTTCGTCAGTTTTTCGGGCATGATGTCTCCTTATAGTTGGTAGATTGGTAGATTGGTATGTCGGTATGTCGGTATGTCGGTATGTCGGTATGTCGGTATATTGGTATATTGGTATATTGGTATATTGGTAGACCGGTGTGTTGGGACGCAGATCTGAAATGTAATGTGTGAAGAGCCCAATCTTGGATAGAGAATGTTTGACTTACACACTTGCAAACTTGCCCACTTGCAACTTGCCCACTTGCAACTTGCTCACTTGCAACTTGCTCACTTGCAACTTGCAAACCTGCAACCTTCAACCCAAGCCCGCCGCCTCCATCAACTGCTCGACCGAGACGATGGCCCCGTACTTGACCTTCAGCGCCTCGAGTCCTTGCCGCTGTTGGGCGTAGATCTCGAACAATTTGTCCGGGATGTTCTCTTCTTTCCGGTAGGCTGCTTCTTGCAGATCGATCCGGGCCAGGATATTGTCCACGTAGAAGGCGAACTGCTGCTCGTAGAGCGCTTTCGGATAGACCTTGTCGATCTCGGCGAAGAGCGCCTTCAGGTCCTCGTAGTGGGGGATGAAGCCGATGGGTGTCTCGATTGCGCCCACGTCGCCGTTGGCCCATCTTTCCAGCCAGCCGAGCCACACCCGGACGTCCCGCTTCTCGCCCAGCAGTCCCTTCCCCGTGCTGCCCCGGGCCTCGTGGGTCAAGAAATAGTTCAATCCCGCCATCACCGGCTTGGTCTTCAGCTTGTCGGAATTGAAAAACGTGAACTGGGCCTCCATGTAATCGGCCAGGGGGCCGGGGATGAAGGGCTCGTTGGCCCAGGGCTGGCGCCGCACGCCCTGGGCCCCCACCTCCGTCGCCGTCGCCGCCGAAAGAACCGAGGCGCCGATGACGACCCCCTCGTCGGGGTTCCGCGCCACCCAGACCGGCGGCATGGTATCGCTATCGCGCCCGCTGTAGGTGATGACCTTGATCTCTACCCCGCGCGGGTCCTCGGCCGCGGTCTCGTTGTAATTCCCGATCTCGGTGCACGCGACGGTGCAGCGGGCGTTCGGGTGCGAGAGCGGGACCGGCTGTCCGGCCTCGTCCGTCTGGCCCTCCCACCACTCGCCCTGGAAGTTGACGCCTCTCGCCGGGAGTTCCTCGCCGTTGCCCACCCAGTAGGGCACGCCGTGCACGTCGATCAACACGTTCGTCCAGATCACCTCGGCCCCTTCTTCCCGCAGGGCCTTCATCAGGTACGGGTCGCTATCCCGGTTCACGTCCCGGACGATGCCAAAAATGCCGCATTCCGGGTTGATGCCCCGGATCGTGCCCTGCTCGTCGATCCACAACTGGGCCAGGTCGTCGCCGACGAAGTCGGTGCCCACCATGGCGGTCGTGGTCTTGCCGCACCCCGAGGGCGCCGCCCCGGCAAAGTAGGTCTTCCGCCCGTCGGAGCCGGTCATCCCGGTGATGTACATGTGTTCCGAGAGTTCCTGCTCCTCGCGGTAGTAGGTGCACAGATCGACGGCGAAGCGGTGATTACCTTTCTTCAGCAGCAGTGTATTACCGGCGTAGGTGCAGAACATGGAGAAGGTCGTCAGCCAACTCCGGTCCATGAAGACCCGCGCCTGGGGCAGATCCTCCGGTCGATTTGGCCCCTCGCTATGGACGTTGGTGAAAAACACGCCCGCCCGCTCGACCTCTTCGTCAAACTGCTCATAGACGTTGCGGTACAGGATGTTGGCCGAGTGCATGACGTAGGTCGAGGTCGTGATCTCCAGCGCCGGGATCGCCGCCTGGGCGCCAACCGGTCCCCGGCTGAAGAAACCCACCAGCAGCGTCATCCCATTGGCGATGCCCTTCATGTGGGTGTGGACGTAATCGTGGGCCTCGTCCCGCAGGATGGACTTCGCCAGCACGCTGGTCTTCTCGCCGGGGTTGACGATGTAGAACGTCCGGTCGATGATGCGCGCCTGTTCCTGGGGCAGGTCGAAGTGCAGCGTGTGGTCTCGCATCGCCACCGGGCGCTCCTCTACCTTGGCTAAACTCATGATCCTGACCCGGTGTTCGTCGGCCTCAGAACCGGTGTTGACGAAAACCTCATCGGGATCGGTCATGGCGATGGCGTTGGCGATTTTCAGCAGCGCGTCTTCGTTCTTGATCCGATCCAGCTTGTCCAGGGTCTCCTGATTGCAACGCGCTCTGAACACGGCCTGGACCTCATCCAGGGAGTTGACCCCGCCGATCGCTGCGAGGATGTCAATCCCCTCTTTCAGGTTTAACATACGTTTTCTCCTTAAATATGGGTTGTGATGTTCCAACGTCGGTCTGATCCGACAAATTGACAACGAACCGGTTTTTATAAGATGACTCTACTTAAAAAAGGTCATTTCACGTATCTTCTCAATTTCACGTATCTTCTCAATAAGTTGGGGAGCTGTGGCCGGTCTCCCGACCGAGCCACAGCGGGCACGGTCAGGAGACCGGCCCGAGCGAGTTTGCCCCGGTTTATTGAGAAGATACGTGTAGTTCTCATACCCATTCTATGTCACGTTGCCCATTCAAACGGGGCAAATGTACCGGATCGAGGTATGAATTCGTTCTATTCTTCATTCGGTGTAGTGTTTATGGCGGAAAACTTTTATGCAGAACTCTCAAATGATGTAAACGTAATAAGGCCAAAAACAAAACCCAGGCACAAAGAACACGCCTGGGTCACGTTCACTACTCCGTGGGAAGCCGCGTGAACCCCGCCACGGAAAAATGATTGTCGAAGGCAAAAGCCTCCGGGAGATCCATCTGCTCCATCAAGGCGAAACTTACCGCGTCGGTATAGCTAAAGGCCTGGTCGTCGTAACGACGCAGGATGTCGCGCGCCTGCATCTCAAGTTCCCGGTCTGACCACACGCACTCAATGGAAGAGGATTGCTCGAGGATGTCCAGAAAGGCCAGAGCCTTGTGGTATCCGGCATTCCTCAACACGCTCACGTAGGTCTCGGCTGCCACCAGATTAGTGAGCGTCAACCGGGGATAAAGCACCAACGCCTCCTGGTAGAACGCTGTAGCAAGGCCGTGATATTTATCTCGCGGATCCAGAATGGCTAACCATGCGCCGGTATCTACGAATAACGCCTTAGTCATTGGACGACCACTCGACCAAGTATTTGTCATGATTCACCGAAAGATCACCGGGGCTATCGGTGTCTTCTCCCATCAAGCCGATAAGCTGCCAGGCGGGGTCCTCCTCCGCCGGCACGACCTCTCGCGCCAGCGATTCCAGCCCCTGCCGTAACGCCTCCGCCTTGGAAATATCCAACTTCTCCACGATCCGCTCCAGGATGCTCTGGTGTCTTGGCCCCAGGTAGACTTGCACCGGTTTTTTCTCTAAAACAGCCATTGTCCTCTCCTCCCCTCCTTTTTTGCATTTAACAGGGCAAATGTGTTAATATACATTTAGTGTATCACATTTATATTTACCTGTCAAATCTGCATCACATGTCCGGCAGCACCTTCCCCGGATTCAGG
Source organism: Chloroflexota bacterium (assembly GCA_011046405.1). Lineage (GTDB taxonomy): Bacteria > Chloroflexota > Anaerolineae > B4-G1 > B4-G1 > DSAR01. Next base: position 7,428 of record DSAR01000195.1, read on the forward strand.
ATGTTCAAGGGGTCGAGGGCCTGTTTAATCCTCCGTTGCACGTCCAGCGAGGTCGCGCCCAACGCATGCTCGACGTAGGGCAGTTTGAACACGCCCACGCCGTGCTCGCCTGAGAGGGTGCCGCCCAGGTCCAGGGCGGTCTGGAAAATCTCGCCCACGATCGGCTCGACCTTGGCCCACTGCTCCGGGTCGCGCCGGTCGAAGAGCACGTTGGGATGGAGATTGCCGTCGCCAGCGTGACCGAAGACGACGATGGGCAGTCCATAGCGGGTGCCGATGGCCTTGATCCGGCGGATCGCCTCGGGGATGGCGCTGCGGGGGACGGTGATGTCCTCCCCCAGCTTATTGGGCGCCCGGCGGGCCAGCGAGGGAGAGACCGACCGGCGGGCGCGCCATAACCGCGCCCGCTCCGCCTCGTCCTGCGCCACACTGACCTTGCGTGCGCCGTTCTCGCGGCACACCCGGGCCACCGTCTCGATCTCCCGCTCCACCGCCGCCTCGTCCGACCCGTCCGTCTCGATGATGAGCATGGCCTCGACGTCCAGCGGCAATCCCAATTGCATGGCTTCCTCAATGCAGGCGATGGCGGTCTCGTCCATCAGCTCCAGCGTCGCCGGGACGACGCCGGCCCGAAGAATGGCGTTGACCGTCCGGGAGGCGTCCTCCAACGAGAGAAACTCGGCCCGCGACGTGTGGACGAAGCCGGGTTGCACGAGCAGGCGCAGCAGGGCCTCGGTGATGATGCCCAGCGTTCCCTCCGAGCCGATGAAGAGGGACGTCAAATCGTAACCGACCACGTTCTTGATCGGCTTACCACCCGTCTCCAACACGCGCCCGTCGGCGAGCACGACCTTGAGCCCCATCACGTAATCGCCGGTGACCCCGTACTTGAGGCAGCGCGGGCCGCCGGCGTTGCAGGCGATGTTCCCGCCGATGGTCGATTGCTTGTTGCTGGAGGGATCCGGGGGGTAGAAGAGCCCACGCTTCGCCGCCGCAGCCTCCAGGTCGACGGCGATCACCCCGGCCTCCACGGTCGCGGTCATATTCTCCTCGTCGATCTCCAGGATGTGATTCATCCGCGTCAGCGAGAGCACGATGCTGCCCGGCATCGGGATCGAGCCACCGGCCAGCCCACTCGACATGCCGCGCGGCACGATGGGCACGCCCTCGCGGGCGGCGATCTCGACCACAGCCACGACGTCAGCAGTCGATTCGGACAGCACGACCACGTCGGGCAACTGCTGCTCGAACGTGCCGTCGAACGAATAGGCGACCAGGTCGACGGGAGCGGTCAGCACCTTCTCCGTCCCCAGTGTCTCCTGGAGTTGCGTGATAATTTTTTCCATACGTCTCAATCTCCCTCCGAAGACTGGGCCTCGTCCAGCGCATCCAACACCAGTTCAGCCACGTCCTTCACCCGCACGCGGATCCGCTCGGCGCGGGCGGCGTTGGCTAACGTGCGCTCGCATTGCTGGCAGGCCGAGATCAACGTCTTGGCCCCCGTCTCGGCCGCCTGGCGGATGCGGCTGCCGGCCACGGCCTGTCCCACCTCGGGCGCGAAACTCTCCAGGTTGCCGCCGCCGCCGCAACAGTGGGAGCTATCCCGGTTCTCCGCCATCTCGACCAGGCGCACGCCCGGGAGTTGAGCCAACACGCGGCGCGGAGCCTCGATCACGCCCCCCTTGCGCCCCAGGTCGCACGGATCGTGGTAGGTCACCACCTGCTCCCGCACGTCCTCATCTCCCTGGAGCGGCAGCGCCCCGGCCTCCAGCAGATCGGCCAGGAACTCGGTGGCGTGCATCACCTCGATCCCCAGGTCGTCTTCCAGATCGTTCACGCCCAGCGCCGTGGGGTAGGAATGGGACCAGAAGTGATAACAGGACGCGCACGAGAAGACGATCTTCTTCACCCCCATCGCCTGCACCGCCTCGACGTTGTGCCGGATCAGGTCCCGGGCCTTATCCATCTCGCCGTTGATGAACATCGGGTAGCCGCAGCACCACTCGGACCCGCCCAGGAGGGCATAATCGACCCCAGTCCGGTCGAAGATCTGCACCAGCGCCTGGGGCACCTGGTAACTGCGCGGGAAAAAGGAACTGACGCACCCGACGAAATAGGCCACCTCGGCCTGCTCCTTGCCCAACCCGGTCGGCGGCGCAGGCAGGTTATCGACCCAGATCAAGCGGCCCTCGTTCTCCTCGGCCGAGATGTTGCGATATTGAGCGATACGGGCGTCCAGTTCCGCCAGGGCCTCGGGCAGTAGCCCCTGCTCGGCCAGGTCGCCCCGCGTCAGTTCGAGAATGCGATCGACCGCCACGCCGCTGGGACAGACGAAGGTACACGCGCCGCACAACAGGCAGCGGAAAAAGGCCCCGGCGTAGCGCTCATTCGGGGCGTCCAACACCCCCTCGGTGATCGCCTGGACCAGCGCCACCCGGGCCCGGGGCGAATCGGTCTCGTTCAAACTCTCGCGATAGCCGGGACAGACGGAAAGACACAACCCGCAGCGGACGCAGTGGCGCGTCTCCTCGTCGGCTGACATCGTCGTTTCATTTACATCTTTTACACTTGTTTCGTTAGACATCATAGGCAGCAGCATCCACCAATCTACGCCGATTAACGGACAAGTCCTTTTGGGACGCGGAAAAAAGCAACCTGCGGTTGCATCAGAATTTCGCAGACACACACTATAAATCAGCGTTCGTCTGCGTTATTCTGCGTCCCATTCCTGTTTTCAAGAGCAACTTTTCGGAACACGAATGTTTTGCCAGTCAACCAGCCCATCTAAGACTTTACGACCGGCAACGTCAGCAATGCATGGGGCACGACCAGCACGTCCAGTTCCTCGCCCAACTCGCGGGCGGCCAATGCCAACGCCTCCGCCATCGTCTCGACCGCCGTCATCTTGCACGCCGCCACCACGTCGGGGCGCTCGCTCCCCACGATGACGACCCGCGCGCTTTCCAGCACCTTCGCCATCACGAAGGCCCGTTGCTGGCCTGGCGGGTACCCGTGTTCGCGGGCGTCGCACAGAATGGCCTGCACGTCGGGCGCGTCGCGCATGGCGGCCAGGAAGCGCTGCTCGCCCACGCCGTCGCCGGCACCCTCCTCGCAACGGGCCGGGACGATCAGGAAACCACCCGGCTTGACGACCGGCGTCGGCGCGAAGAAAAGGTAGGACGCCGCGCGGCTGGCCTGGTACAAGTTGGCGTCCTTGGGGAACCCCACCCCGCCGACGACGACGTCATATTGATGCGGAATTTCCACCTCGTAAATCGAGCGGGCGAAGGCGACCAACTGCCGGTGGGCCTCCTCCGGTTCCCCGGCCTTGACGCAGACGACGCGCTTCTCGTCGTCCAGCACCACGTTGAGGATGAAGCGCAGATCAGCCCGCCGGGCCGCCTCGGTGATTGCTTCGTGGAAAGGGTTGCCCTCAATGCGGCCCAGGCGCGTGTCGGCGTCGTCGACGAAGGCCGGGCCGTGAGTGTGGGCGATGAGCGCCTCGCCCGCCGCCCCCACCGCCACCGTCTTGCGCCCGCCGGAGT
>DSAR01000069.1 GCA_011046405.1 Chloroflexota bacterium
CAGGATGCCCCGGGCGCCGTCGATGGTGATGTCCAACAACCGGCTCGAGATCGCCTGCTGGGCCGCCTCGACCGCCCGATCTTCCCCACTGGCCCGTCCGACCGCCATCAGCGCCGCGCCGCCCTCCGACATAATCGTCCGGACGTCGGCGAAGTCCAGGTTGATCAACCCCGGCACCGTGATCAACTCGGAGATGCCCTGGACGCCCTGGCGCAGTACGTCGTCGGCCAGAGAAAACGCGTCCTGCAGGCTGACCCGTTTGTCGGTGATCTCCAGCAACCGATCGTTGGGAATCACGATCAGCGTGTCGACCGCTTCCTTGAGCTGCTCGATCCCGGACAGGGCCGAGTTCGTCCGCACTGCCCCCTCCCAGCTGAAGGGACGGGTGACGACGCCGATGGTCAACGCGCCCATATCCTTGGCGACGTGGGCGATGACGGGAGATGCACCGGTCCCCGTGCCGCCGCCCATACCGGCGGTCACGAACACCATGTCCGAACCTTCCAGGACCTTTTGCAGCTCCTCGACCGATTCCTCGGCCGCCTTCTGCCCTAACTCCGCGTTGCCCCCCACCCCCAGGCCGCGCGTCAGCTTGTCGCCGACCCGCACCCGCGTGGGCGCATCGGAGAGCATGAGCGCCTGGGCGTCGGTGTTGACGGCGATGAAGTCGACCCCGCTCAGGCCCTCGGCGATCATTCGATTGACCGCGTTGCTGCCTCCCCCGCCGACACCAACGACCCTAATCTGTGCGAAGCTTTCTGTTGGAGATGATGAATTGTGCATTTTTGCTCCTCCTGGATACATCGAAACTAAGGGAATAACGCTTGCGCCTTGGTCATGCCTGGCGCTATCCCGGCAGAAAAACCCGAAGCCAATCGAGCAACCGGCTTCCAATGCCAGGACCGGCCTTCGATAACTGAGGCCGTGTGTCCACTGTCAATCCCCACCCTATCAGCCCTGCCCCCACTGCGTGGGCCGGGCTCATAATCCGATCAACCAACCCGTGAATATCTTGGGGCATGCCAACACGTACCGGCAGGTCAAATACATCCTGCCCCAACTCCTGGATCCCCGACAACTGCGCCGTGCCACCGCACAACACGACGCCGGCCGGCAACAATCCATCGTAACCGGAACGTTTGATTTCCTGGCGAATCATCGAAAGGATCTCCTCGCTCCGCGCCTCGATAATCTCCGCCAACTTCCACCGCAACACCGCCTGGCGGGATTCCCCATTGAACGTCGATACCGTGAAGCGTTCTTCGCGAGCGACTTGGGCTGCGACAGTGTGCCCATGTGCCACCTTGACCTGTTCGGCCACGTTCGGCGGCAAACGCAACCCGATCGCCACGTCGCCGGTGACGTACTCCCCGCCTATCCCCAGCGTCACCGTGTGCCACACCGTGCCATCAATGAAGATCGCGACGTCGACGGTGCCTTCCCCAATATCGGCCAGGACGACGCCCATCTCGCGCTCGGTGGCGGTCAAGACGGCGTCCCCGGCCGCTATCCCAGCCAGCACCAACTCGTCGACCAGCACCCCATTTCCCTCCACGCACTTGAGCAGGTTTTGGATCGCCGTGCTGGCGCCGATGACGATGTGCGCCTCGACTTCCAAGCGAAAGCCGTGCATGCCCACCGGGTCGCGCACGCCGCTCTGTCCATCGACGATGTAACCTCGAGGGATGACGTGCACCACCTCCTGGTTGTGCGGGACGGCGACCGCGTGGGCCGCGTCCAGGGCCCGATCCACGTCGTCCATCGTGATCCCGTGCTCTCGACGAGAAATTCCCACCACGCCCCGACTGTTGAGCGACGAGATGTGTGTACCACTCAGTCCCACGTAAGCCCGCTCGATCTGGTAGCCTGAGGTCTGCTCCGCCTGCGCGATGGAAGCCCCAATCGAGGCCGTGGCCTCGGTCACATCGACCACCACGCCCCGACGAATCCCTCGAGACGGTTCCAAACCCACCCCAATCACCCGGATATCCCTGGTATCATCCACTTCCCCCACCAGGGTACACACCTTGCTGCTGCCTACGTCGATACCTACAATAGTGCGGCCCACAGTAACCTCTTCAATTCAACTTCGTTCCCATTGCAGCGCAGACCCAAGAGACGCTCGAAAAGCAGCGACGCCATCATCTTCATCCGCCCCCCGGACGTCACCAATCGTTCGTCAAAGAATAATAGGGCGCGTCGGCAAAACGCACGTCGACGAAACGAGGCGTCACCCCCCGCTCTAGCAGGCTGCTCGTCAGTAAACCCAGCACCTGCAAACGCTTCTCCATCCCCGCACCTTGCCCCACGAAGACCCGCCAACCGTGCTCGTTGATAAAGGTCAAACCCCGCCCCGGCACGTAGTAGAAAAACGTCGCCACGTCCCCCCCGTTCTCCCATAACTCAGATAACGCAACTCGCACCCGCCGGTCCAACTGACCATCTTCATCCCGGGGCAATGGCCCCTGCACTACCCACGGGCTCTCGTAACCCTGGACCTCCGACAACGCGTTCTGATCCGAGACCACGTCAGAAACGGAAAAGATCACGCCCTCTGCATCGATCCACCAGAACTCGCCGCCTTCCTCCTCCCACAACACCCTCGGCTTGCGCTCCACGACAGAGATCGTGCAAGCTGCCGGCCACCACTTACAGGCGACCTTCGCGCTTTCCAGGCTGGGCAGCGCCGCCAACAAGCGCTTCTCCAATGTCGCCGAACGGGCCCACAGGATGTGCAATCCCGCTAAGTCGGTGGCCTGCACCACCTCGGCCGGGGAGAGACGGACCGTCCCAAGCACGTCGATTTGCTGCACGTAAAAACAATCAGCCAATACGAGCCATAACGCGCCGCTCGTCGCCAGAAGCAATACCCACACCATCAATCCCCGGCGCGTGAACAATAGTTCAGATATTGTCTTGGAACGCCGCACCGTCCGCGTCCGCCCCAAAACCAGCACGCCCGTCGATTCAAACCATTGTCGCCCCCGCCGCTTCTTAGACATTGTGTTGGCTCCCTTCTGTCCTCGGATTCCGCTACTCTCTCGACGACGCCCCGGATGGTTGATAAGAAGTCTCTGACCGCTCTCGATCCCGGTGACGCTCAATCGCCAACTCGATCAGTCGGTCGATCAGCTCCGGGTAAGAAATGCCGGTCGCCTCCCACAATTTGGGATACATACTGATGCTGGTAAAACCCGGGATCGTGTTGACCTCGTTGACGTACAGCTCGCCGGTCTCGCTGGATAGCAGGAAGTCCACCCGCGCCATGCCAGCGCAGTCGATCGCCTCGTAGACCTCGACCGCCATCCCGCGCACCCGTTCCGTCATCTCGGACGAGAGTGGCGCCGGGATCAGCAGTTCCGACGCATCCTCTCCATCGTCAAAATACTTGGACTCGTAGCTATAGAACTCGCGGCTGGGGATAACCTCCCCCGGCACCGAGGCGATGGGATCGTCGTTGCCCAGCACGCTCACCTCGATCTCGCGCGCCGCCGGCACAGCCTCCTCGACCAACACCTTGCGGTCATAACGAGCGGCCTCTGCCAGGCCGGCTGCCAACCCCGACCGATCGTCGCATTTGGAGATACCCACGCTTGAGCCCAGGTTGGCCGGCTTGGTGAATACCGGATAGTCGAGCGTCTTTTCGACGCGATCCATCACCCCCTCGGCGCTCACATCCCACGCCCGCCGCTTGACGAGCACGCTCTCCACGATGGGCAATCCGCGAGCCCGCATGACGTCTTTGAAGACCGCCTTGTCCATCCCCACGGCCGAACCCACGACATCGGCGCCCACGTAGGGAATGCCGGCCAGTTGCAGCAATCCCTGGACCGTTCCATCCTCGCCGTAGGGGCCGTGCAGCACCGGGAAGACGACGTCCAAAGCAGCGAGGGGCGTGGCTCGAATTGCGGGCGCCTCTCCCTCCGTCCCCTCAAGCCGCATCAAATCCCGGCGCGAGGGATCGCCCAACAACGCGGCCGGTTGGCTGCTCCCCACCTCGCCCGTCTCCAACGCTTTCAGCGGGTCCCCGGAGGCGATCCAACGCCCCGCCTTGCTGATGCCGATTGGCACGACCTCGTACTTTTCCCGGTCTATCGCGCCCATCACCGACCGGGCCGAGGCCAGGCTCACCTCGTGCTCGCCCGAGCGGCCGCCGAAGATGATGCCTACGCGAATTTTCCGCGTCATCCGCCCTCCCAACAACCCAGCAATTCGATCTCCGGTTCCAACGTCACCCCAAAACGGCGCCGCACGACTTCTTGAACCCGCTCGATCAATGTCAACACGTCGGCCGCCGTCGCGTCACCGGTGTTCATGAAAAAGTTACCGTGCTTCTCCGAGACCTGCGCCCCACCGACGCGATACCCCAGCAAGCCGGCGTACTCGATCAGGCGCCCGGCATGGTACCCCGGCGGATTCTTGAACGTGGACCCCATCGTCGCGCCAGAGGGGTGGTGTGTCTTGCGCCACGTCAGGTACTCATCGGCCTGCGCTGCCAACGCCTCCCGATCACCCGGTGGCAAAGCAAACGTCGCCGCCAGGACGACCGCTGGCTTATCCGATCCCTTCAAGCGACTGCTTCGATACCCAAACCGAAACCACGCATTTGATCTCTCAAATATCTCTCCATCCGGTTCCAGGATCGTCGCGCTCTCCAATACACCTGCGACGTCCCCGCCGAAGGCGCCGGCGTTACCGACGACGGCGCCTCCCACGGTTCCCGGCAGTCCTGCCGCCCACGCCAGTCCCATCAACCCACGCCCGACCGTCTCCCGGGCCAATATGGCCAACGGCGCGCCAGCCTCGGCCCACACCGCCACGGACTGCGTGCAGTTCACGAACTGCGTGCAGTTCACGAACTGCGTGCCGTTCGCCCTGCCTTCTGACCGGGAAGATTCGCTCTCCCGTTCTTCCCTCGCATTGGCAAGGCCGAACTCGATACGCACCGCTCGATTGATGATCACCAACCCACGCGCGCCGCTGTCTGAAACCAACACGTTGCAACCACCGCCCAGGAGACGCCAACTCACACCGTGCTGTCGCGCCAGCTTGACCGCCCGGGCCACTTCATCCGCGCTCTCACAGACGAGCAACAGGTCGGCAGGGCCGCCGATCCGTATCGCGGTATGATGCGCCAACGCTTCATTTCGCCGGACCCGAGGTCCCAGCGCAGCAGCCAACGCTTCCAGGTTGGGACCAGTGCTCACGTTTGTCCTTCCCCAGTGCCGTTACCGCCCCCGTTGTCTTCTCCCAGCACGCACAACAGCCACTCGCCGACCCGGTTTCCATCCCCGGCGCTCAACGTCAGCACCACCTCGCCCGACCGGGACTCGGTGCCCAGCCAAACCATCGCCTCCTCTAGAGAGTCCGCACAACGGACGTCGGGATGGCGCATCGAGGCGACCACTTCGGCGCTGCTGATGGTGTAACCTGCAGATCGATCACGGGCGCCCGGCGGGGCATAGATGGGCAACACGATCACGTGATCGGCCATATCGAAGGCCTGCGTAAACTCTTCCAACAATACCTTGGTTCGACTGTACGTGTGCGGCTGCCACACCGCCCACACCGGTTGGTCCGGAAAGCGCTGGCGGGCGGCCGAGAGCGTGGCCCGGATCGCCAGCGGGTGATGGGCATAATCGTCGATCACCGTCACGCCACCCGCCTCTCCCCGGAGCTCGAAGCGACGCCCCACGCCCCGGAACGCCGTCGACGCCTCGCGCGCGACGTTGAAGGGCACGCCGAGGAAATCGGACACCGCCAGGGCGGCCAAAGCGTTCAAGGCATTGTAAGCACCCGGCAACCGCAAGCGCAACAATCCCAACGTCTCCCCCCGGCGCGTCACCAGGCAATCGACCCCCCCGACGAAATTCGGGCGCAGGTCTTCGACCCGCCACTCGGCGCCCTCGCCGGTGCCAAAGAAGCGTACCTCAAGGCCCTCTGACCGCCGCCGTTCGCCGATCTCCCGCGCCGCCGGATCGTCCCAAGCACACACCAGGAGCCCATCCGCCGGGATCAAGGCTGCAAAGGCCTCGAACGCTTCCCGGAGATCGTCGAAAGTGGGATAACAATCGGGATGGTCGTGCACCACGTTGGTGATGACCGCCACGTGGGGCGCCAACTCTAGAAATGTACGCTCGTATTCGTCCGCCTCGATGACGAAGATGCCGCCTTCCTCTCCGGCGCGGGCGTTCGTCTCCATCCCGGTGATGATCCCACCCACGATAAAGGTCGGATCCCGGCCGGCCTCCATCAGGATCGAGGCCAACATCGCCGTGCTCGTCGTCTTGCCCTTCGTCCCGGAGACGGCCACGACCTGGTAACCGGCCACCAACTGCGCCAGGAACGCCGGACGCTTCAAGACCGGGATGCCGGCCGCCTTGGCCGCCTGCACCTCCACGTTGGAATCCGGAATGGCCGCCGACGTGACGAGCAGGTCGGCGCCGGTCACGTGCTCTGCTCGATGACCGACGAATATCTGGGCGCCGTCGCGGGCCAATGCCTCCGCTGCCGGCGAGCGCTTCAGATCAGAACCGGAGACGAGCGCCCCCCGTTCCAGCAGCACCCGCGCAATCGCCGAAAGCCCCGTCCCACCGACGCCGAGCAAGTGGACGTGTTTAGCGCGAAACGACACCGCCATCTCACACCAGCCTTTCCCCCGCCGGGTTAGATAAACACGATAATCACGAACACGAAAGACGCCGCCACCGCGATATACAGGGCGGCGTCCGATTTAGCGATCAGGGCTGGCGGCATAAAGTCCATCAAGTTCTCCGACGTCGAATCTGGCGCTGGCGGCACAATCCCCCCTATCCCTACCGCTGGATCGTCCAAAATACCGTAATTGGCCGCATGGAGGAATGAAAGTAACGTTCCCACGATGAGAAAGCCGTTGAACATTCCCAGGAAAAAGCCCAGCAGGAGGTCCTCGAGCCGATCTCGGGCGATCTTGGCCCCAAAGCGTGTCGCCAGGGTCGGGCTGGCATATCCAAAGATGGTGATAAAAATGAACATGGACGAACGGACGAAAAATTGACTCTGCGTGGTCATATTGTCAAAGAGGGCCCTCACCGGCGGCAGAAAAGAGAGCAACACGTGCTCAACGAACAGCGCCAAAATCACACTAAAGGCCACGATTATTTCTTTGGCCCAGCCACGCAGGCTCCCGATCAATGCGAAAAAGACCAGAAAAGCGCCAAAGATCGTATGTATGGGTATCATCCATCGCCTCCCGTCAAGTTACTAGACAAACTCGACAATTCAAACAGCTCATCTCCCAATCGAGACGCCGCGTCGGGTCGAGCCAACGCAGCTATCCGACGAGACATCTCGAGCAGCGCCGGCCGGTCGCTCAACAATCGGCGCACCGTCGGCAAAAAGGTCTCTGGCAAACGCTCGTCCGCCAGCCAAATCGCCGCGCCTCGTTCGGCCAACCACTCGGCGTTGACCCGTTGGTAGCGCCAGGCGTGCGGGTAAGGGACCAAGATGGCCGGCAAAGCGAAAAATGGCAGTTCCCCCAGCGTCATCGCCCCGGCGCGACACAGCGCCAAATCGGCCGAGGCCAGCGCGGGCCCAATCTCGTGCAGGTAAGAAAAAGCCCGGTAGCGCGCCTGTAACGCCGGCGGCAACCCCTCCCGCCGCTCCGAGACCCACGGCCAATCCAACGCACCGCTCACGTGCACCACCTGCGCCATCCCCAACACCGGTTCGAGCACCTCGTCAAGCGCCTGGTTGATGCTGCGCGCGCCCCGGCTCCCGCCCATTACTAAAAGCACCGGTTCGTCCGGCGCCAGACCCAGCGCCGCCCTGGCTGCCGTCCGATCCAGGTCCTGGAACTCGGCCCGCACCGGGTAGCCCGTGACGAGCACCTTGCGCGGTGCAAAGTGGGCGCCGGCCTCCTCGACCGTCACCGCCACCCGCGCAGCCAAGCGTGCCACAAACTGCACCGCCAACCCCGGCTCGATGTCGGGCAGGTAGACCAGTATCGGCACCCGCAACATCCAGGCGGCCAAGGCCACCGGCACGCTGGCGTACCCACCCGTCACCAGCAGCGCGTCCGGTCGCGTGCGGCGGCCCAGCCGGTAAACGGCCCCAAATCCACGCATCAACTTGGCCAGGTTCTGTAGCGCCCGCGTCGGGGCGATTCCGTGCACCCCGCCGGCGGGTATCCCTACGAAACGAACGCCTGCCCGCCGAACCAGGCCCTCCTCGATGCCGCCGACGCCGCCGATGTACACGATGTCGACGCGCCCTGTTGGCTGTCGTTCTCGCTCAACTTCCAGCGCCTGTGCGACGGCGAGAGCCGGATACACGTGTCCCCCGGTTCCCCCACCGGCGATCCAGATTCGCGCTCTGATGGCTCGTCCCTCGTTTTTTACGCCGTTTTCCAAGCGATTTACCTCGCGACACACTCAACAACAACCCCACCCCGGCCAATGAAACCACCATCGCCGAACCACCGGCGCTGACAAAAGGCAGCGCGACGCCGGTGAAGGGCACCAATCCCGTCATCACCCCGATGTTAACCAAGGCCTGAAACGAGAGCCAAATCGTGAGCCCGCACGCCATCAAGGCCGAGAAAGCGTTGGGCGCTCCCATCGCGATCTTGAATCCCCGAAGGGTGAACAGAACGAACAGCCCGATCACCAGCAGGCACCCGAACAGGCCCATCTCCTCGCCCAACACGGCGAAGATCGAATCGGTATGGGGGGCCGGCAGGTATCCCAGCTTCTGCTGTCCCTGCCCCAGGCCCACGCCGAACACGCCTCCGCTCCCCAGGGCGATCAGTGCATGTTGGGTGTGGTGCCCCACACGCATCGGATCTTCCCAGACCAGCAGATAATCGTTCAAGCGTTGTTGGGCATGCGGCAACTGATTGATCAACACGAAAAAGGTGAACCCGCCGACAATCCCACCGATGATCAACTGGAAAATGTCGGCCCCGGCGAAGAAGAACATGGCCAGTGCGGTCAGGACGATCAAGATCGCCGTGCTCACGTCCGGTTGCATCACGATCAGGCCGGCCAACACGCCGATCAACACGGCGAACGGCGCCAACCCATACGTGACGTCCCGAATCTGCTCGCCCTTGGAAGCCAACCAGGCAGCGACGTAAATCACCATCGCCGGCTTGACCAACTCACCCGGTTGAATCGAGCCATTCAAGAACGAGCGGCGGGCGCCAAATCGGTCGTCGCCGAAGATGAGCACGAGGATCAGGAGCAAAAGCGCGACTCCCATCACCGGCACCGCCAACTCTTCCCAGCGCTCGTAAGGCAGGGCCGCCGCCGCCGCCATCACGAGGATCCCCAATCCCACCCACAGGAACTGCCGGGACGCGATGTAGAAACTGTTGCCGTGCTCCTGGTACGACCAGTCAAAGGTGGCGCTGTAGACCATCATCAGGCCGATGATGAGCAGACCCGCAACCGCTAAGAGCAGGCCATAATCCAGATCGCCCAACGACCATCCGCCTCTTTTGCTCGCTTTCTTGCGTTTCGCAGCCACCGCGGTAGCGTCCTTGCCTCCGGCCCTTCCAAATCTACAACTGCATGTAACTGCTCAGCCTACCGTCCGTTTGTAGCGGATGGTCGGGGGTTTGGGTTGTTTGGCGGGTGCTTCGCACCCGCCAAACAACCCAAACCCCCACTCTCCATCGCAGCAAGGGGCTGGCCTGAGCAGTTACAACTGCATAACCAATGCCTTGAAGCGATCGCCTCGCTCGGCGAAGTCACGGAAAGCGTCGAAACTGGTCCCGCCTGGCGACAACAACACCACGTCCCCCGGATGGGCCACCCGGGCGGCGGCCTGCACCGCCTCCTCCAACGTCTCGACCTGCGTGATCTGCTCCAGCGTCACGTTCTCCTTCTTTTCCTTCCGCCTCCGTTCTTTGACCACCCGGGCGATCATCGACCCGGCCTCGCCGAAGGCGATCAACTGGCGCACCCGGCGCACCGAGGCTTCCGCGAACGGTTCCCAGGGCAATTTCTTATCCCGGCCCCCGGCCAGCAACACGATGGGCTCCTCGAACGAGCGCAACGCCGCCAGCGTCCGCTCCGGAGCCGTGGCGATGGAATCGTCGAACCACCCGACCCCGTCCAACTCGCGCACCAACTCCAACCGGTGCTCGACCCCCTCAAACGTCGTCACGACCTGGTGCATGACGTCCACCGGCACGCCGGCCACCTTCGCCAGGGCCGAGGCGGCCAACACGTTCAGCAGGTTGTGAGGGCCGCGCAGCGCCACCTCTGAGACGTAACAAATCCGCTCGTCGACCCCGTCCCAGCGCAACGTCAGGTCGCCGTTGGTCTTGAAGGCACCCGCCTCCACCTCGGCCCCGCCGCTGAACCAGAGCAACTCGGCCGCCGTCTCGATGGCCAGCGCCCGCGCGTTGGCGTCGTCGTAACCCAAGACCGCCACGTCGTTTCGCGTCTGGTGGGCCACGATGTTTCGCTTGGCCGCGACGTACGCCTCCATCGTCTTGTGCCGGTCGAGGTGATTGGGCGTGATGTTGAGCACCGCCGCGACGTGAGGACTGCGCGTCATCAACGCCAGCTGGAAGCTGGAAAGCTCCATCACCACCCAATCGTCCGGCCCGACGTCGTCCAGGTCCTCGACGAGCGGGTTACCGATGTTTCCCCCGACCCAGACGCGGGCCGGTGAAGAGCCTGCCGCCGCCCCGGATAGGTACCGGCGGCACATCTCGCCCACCAGCGTCGTCGTCGTCGTCTTGCCGGCCGATCCGGTGATCCCGATCACGGGGGCCGGACAGCGCTCCAGGAAAATCTGGGCGTCGTTGCTCAAGGG
>DSAR01000071.1 GCA_011046405.1 Chloroflexota bacterium
CTGAAGCGCCTACTACGAACAAGCCCCCGGTTTATTGAGAAGATAGCTGCCCGCTGTGGCTCGGTCGGGAGACCGGCCACAGCTCCCCAACTTATTGAGAAGGTACTTCCTCCGCTATCTTCTCCAGCAGGTTGAGGGCCGCCAGCACTGAGTCGCGCCGCAGACAAATGGCGTCGCCGAGCATGAACGTCCGGTAGCCCAACGCCAGCAGGTAGGCCACGTCGCCGATGTCGGCGCTGGCGGGGACGGGGCGGTGGGCCAGCGAGTCGAAGAGCCGGCTGGCGACCACGGCCCGGGGATCGGCGGCGATGACGTCGCGCAGCGCGCCCACGACGCGGTGGGGCTGCAACACCTCGACGTACAGGTCGCCGCGTGCGGCTATCAAGCGCCCTTGCCGGGCGCCGTACTTCCGGGCGTACGCCAGCCCTCGTTCCGTCTCGATCTTGAGCATCACCTCGGCGCCCGGCAGCAGGCGCTGCACCTCGTCGGCGTCGGCGGGCCGCTCGACGTACGAGAGCATGACCTGGTTGAGCCCCAACTCGTCCATCGCCGCCAGGTAGGCGCGGTCGGTCTCGGTCAGGGTGCCCGAGATCTCGAGGGAGGGGTGGACGATGTTGACCGACTCTCCCGGACCGATGAGCCGCCGGGGACCATCCTCCAGGATGATGTGGTCCCCGTCGGTAGCCACGATCCGCACGCACTCGTCGCCGTCGGAGAAGAAGGCGTCGACCGGCGTATCGACGCGCACCGGGTGGCTCAGCCGCACCGCCGTGTAGGGCGGGATCGCCGCGCCCACTACCCGCAGTTGTCGCCCCTTGAGATCGACCCACACCGGTTGCCCGAGCTCGCCCAGCCGTTCTAGCGCTTCGGCCGGCCCATCTCGCAGCGGCATGACCGTGTTCAACCGTAGCCCGCACACCAGGGGATGGGCGGCTACCTCGTCGAGGAAGGGGGCGTAGGGGGGCGCGGTCACAATCGCTTGAAGCATCGTAGCCTCCAATCAGAGTTTCAGGGTGGTGCCGCAGTACCCGCAACTGTACAGGCGCGATGCACCGGCCGCACCGGGTGGGATCGGGGCGCCACAGCGCGGGCACTTCATCTCGATGGGCTTACTGACCTCGACCACCTTGCCCTCACTTTGCCGGGCGCGCATGTTGTCCTGGAAGTCCCCGAAGTGCCCCCAGGCCCGGGCGATCAGGCCCATCGCGTAATCGACCGCCCGCTGTTCGTCCTGGATGTGGAAGATTTTCTGTTCGCTGATGGCCTGCCCCCACTGTTGATCTACCGGATCCCCCGGATTGCCGGTCGGGCGCCGCAGGAACCAGACGTTCCAGTTCTGGCAGACCTGCCGCCAGGCTGCGAGCGCGTCGACGTGGCCGTTTTTTCCATCGCCGAGGTAGTGGGCGATCTGCTCCGCCGGCACCTGGGGGTGCATCGGCGCGTCGCCGAACAGGACCAGGAAGGGAGTTTCGCGCGCGTGGGGTGCCTCGACGTGGGTGTTGACCCAGTGGGCGAAGAGCCCGTAGCTCTCGGGCGCGTCGCCGCCGCCCCCCTCGCCGTACAGCGATCCCAGGAGCTGTTCGAGGTCGTAGCCGCTGGCGAAGGTCGTCACCTGGAGCGGCCAGCGGTCGTAACCGGCGTCGCCAATCGCGGCGAAGCAGATCTCGAGGTCATCCCGGTACTGGGACAGGGTGTTGTAGAGCAGGGGCAACCGGTCGAAAATCTCGAACGGCCAACTGGCCATCGAGCCGGTCACGTCGACGGCCACGATGAGCGGGGTGGGGGAGGTGGAGCGCACGTGTTTTTTGGGATCGACGATCTTCTCGTTGGGACCGTCCCTCTTTTCATAGGTGCGCGGCCCCCGGGCCGTGGCCCTGGCAGCTGCTGCCTCGCGCTTCGCCGCTCCCCCGGCGCCGTAGCGATACGTCCCATCGCCATACCACTTGCTTGTATCTTCTGCCCATGAATACATGTTTCGTCTCCTTATTTTTTATTATCACGTCCGATCATCTCGCTAAATCGAGGGATGGGTGTGTGCGTGCGGCAATGCTGCACGCACACACCCTTTTCCCCTACTTATTGAGGTGACGATCTAGCAATATGGTACATCACGTCCGTTGCCAGTACTTGCAGTCCAAACTCGTGGCGGAAGCGCTCGTCGAGCTGCCCGTCCGCGATGTAATCGCCTATCGTCTGAGGCACCAGTTCTCGCCAACCATCCCCCTTGGCCATCTCCCGGCGAACCATCGTGCCATCGACCGCGACCCTGGCTTCTGTCGGGACGAGTTCGATCGGCCTGGCGATCCGGTAATCCCCGGCCAACAGGCTGGCGACGTAGGCATTGTCGGTCACGAACAGGTCGAGCGGGCCCAACAGATCGACGAGCATCGCGCGCCAGCGCGGGCCATCGTCGAGGTCGGGGACGGGGACCAGGGTGTAGTTCTCGTGTTCATCCAGCACCAGCCGGATCATGTCGCTCGTCTCTTCGAGGGAAAAGGGATTGCGGGCGTCGTGCCGGTTTGCGCTGCCGATACCGATCATAGCTTGCGCAGCGCAGGCGCAAAGGGCGCGCAAGATGGCGGCGTGACCCCGGTGCACGGGTTGCCACCGGGCGACCATGCCGATCCGTTCCAGCTGGTCTGCGCTGCCGTTCGGTCGTCGATCGTTCATCACCGCCTCCTTTTAGTGTTTATAATACACTAAGTTTTCACAAAAAAAGAAGAGGATTGGTTTAGTGTATAAACTACACTAATTGTACACGTAAGGCGTGGGTTTGTCAAGCAATTCAGCGAGAGATCAGGCACAGCGATTAAAAGCACGTGCTACGTGGTTTCGAAATATGGTTGACGAGATGGGATAACGTATTTATAATACCTGCCTGGATTTGGCCATGGACACCGGACGAGCGAATCGCGTTAAGGGAATTCTTACGTGACGCTAATGCTTTTCTAACACAGTTTTGATATACTTATCCACTGAGTGGACGAGGCATAACCCGCCATCGCCGATTCGCCGATTCGCTCACTCGCATATTCGCATATTCGCCGATTCGCTCATTCGCTTAAGGAGGACAGGATGGTTGAGGAAAAGACGACCCGAGAACAGATGGAATTTCGCGCCGAAGTCCAGCAGTTGCTCGACATTTTGGCGAAATCGCTCTATACCGAGCGGGAGATATTTTTGCGCGAGCTCATTTCCAACGCTTCCGACGCGCTGCACCGGGTCAAGTTCGAGATGCTGACCAACCGGGACGTGCTCGACCCGGACGTGGAACTGGCGATCCACGTCGATTTCGACGAGGACGACCTGACGCTGACCGTCTCCGATACCGGCGTCGGGATGACGCGCGCGGAGTTGATCGAGAACCTGGGCACCATCGCCCATTCCGGCGCGATGGCCTTCATGCGCCAGTTGGAGGAGGGACAGCGCCCGGCGGACATCATCGGCCAGTTTGGCGTGGGCTTCTATTCCGTCTTCATGGTGGCCGACCAGGTCTCCGTGACGACGCGCTCCTACCAGCCCGACGCCCAGGCCTGGCGTTGGACCTCGGAGGGCGGCAGTTCCTTCACCCTGGCGCCGGCCGAGAAGGCGGAACGGGGCACCACGATCAAGGTCAACCTCCAGGAGGATGCGGCGGAGTTCGCTTCTAAATGGCGGTTGCAGCAGATCGTCAAGAAGCATTCCAATTACGTCTCGTTCCCCATTTACGTGGGCGACGAGGTAGCCAACCAGCAGACGGCACTGTGGCGCGAGTTGCCCCAGGACGTGGACGAGGAAGCGTACAACGATTTCTACCGCCAGTTGACGTTGGATTTCCAGGAACCGCTGTTGCACGTCCACCTGGTCTCCGACGTACCGGTGAACGTCCGCAGCCTGCTCTACGTCCCCCGCCACCTGGATCGCGGCGTCCTGAACCTGCGCACCGATCACGGCCTGCGGCTCTATTCCAAGAAGGTGCTCATCCAGGAGTACAACAAGGATTTACTGCCCGAGTACTTGCGCTTCGTCGAGGGCGTGGTCGATTCGGAGGACGTGCCGTTGAACATCTCCCGCGAGACGGTGCAGCGCAGCCGGGTGATGCGCCAGCTCCAGGCGACGCTCAAGGGGCGCGTGCTCAAGGCGTTGGGCGAGCTGGCCGAGCGCGAACCGGCGGATTATGGCCTGTTCTGGGAGGAATTCGGTCCCTTCATCAAGCAGGGTGTGGCAGCCAGCCCGATGGACCGGGACGACCTGTTGCCGCTGTTGCGTTTCCATTCGATCCGCTCCGGCGATGATCTGATCTCGCTGGCCGATTACGTCGACCGGATGGGGCCAGACCAGGAGGCCATCTACTACATCCTGGGCGACAACCGGGCGTCGGTGGCCCACAGCCCGCACCTCGATTATTTCAAGACCAATGATCTGGACGTGCTCTACCTGGTGGACCCGCTAGACGGGTTGATGGTGCAGAGCTTGCAGACCTACGAGGAGAAATCGTTCCAGAACGTGGATGACCCCAACTTGTCCCTGCCGGAGGTGGAGGAAGAGGCGCCGGAGGAGGCCGGGATCGAGCAGGAAGCCTTCGACCGGGTGCTCCAGCGCTTCCGGGACGTGCTGGGGGAGCGGGTGTCGGAGGTGCGCGAGTCGCGGGTGCTGTCCGGCAACGTCTGCCGGCTCGTCTCCTCGGAGGCCGGGCCGGAGCGGGAGTTGCGGCGCGTCCGGCGTCTGCTGGGACAGGAACAGGACGTCGCGCCCCAGATCCTGGAGGTCAACCGGCGCCACCCCCTGATCCAGAACCTGTCTCACCTGGTCGAGACTCGAACAGACGCCCCCGTGATCGACACCGTGATCGACGCCAGCATCGAGCAGATTTACGATAACCTGCTGCTGCTGGAGGGCCTCCATCCCAACCCGGCCCAGATGGTCCCGCGCCTTCAGACCCTGCTGGAGGCAGCGACGCGGGAGGGATAAATGGGAAAGAAACCAGGTTTTTGTCAAAAACCTGGCTTCTACCGCTCGGGCCGGTCTCTGACCGTGCCTGCCCCGTTGCTGCCGATAATGCGCTGGGTTTGATCTAAGAGACCAGCCAGTGGCTCGGTCGGAGACCGGCCACAGCAAACCCTAAGCAGTTACTTTACATCTCACGTTTTACGTTCAGAAGGAGGAAGCGATTGATGATCGAAGTCACCGATTTATCCAAATCCTACGGCCCCATCAGGGCCCTGCGCGGCGTTTCATTTCGCGTTGAACAGGGGGAGATCGTCGGCCTGCTCGGCCCCAACGGCGCCGGGAAGACGAGCACGATCAAGATCCTGACCGGTTACCTGCACCCGGACGAGGGCGAGGTCGTCGTCAACGGTCTGGACGTGCCGACCCATACCCTGGCGGTGCAACGGGACATCGGCTACCTGCCGGAGAGCGCGCCACTCTACCCGGAACTCTCGGTCCAGGCCTACCTCAAGATGATGGCCGAACTGCGCCAGATTCCCGAGGCGGAGCAGACGGCGCGCATCTCGGAGGCGGTCTATGCCGCCGGATTGGAGGAACACCTGGTGCGCCCCATCGCCCACTTGAGCAAGGGCTTCCGGCAGCGGGTGGGGATCGCCCAGGCCATCGTTCACCAGCCCCAGTTGCTGATCCTGGACGAGCCCACCATCGGGCTGGACCCCACCCAGATCGTGGAGGTCCGCAGCCTGATTCGGCGCCTGTCGGAACACAGCACCATCCTCTTCTCCACCCACATCCTTTCGGAGGTGGAGGCGCTGTGCGACCGGGTGATCATCCTGATCAACGGCGAGATCAAGGCCGACGCCCACCTCTCGGAACTGGCGGCCACGTCGGATGCGGTGCTGGTGCTGACCGAGGCGCCCCAGGGCGCCGAGCGGACGCTGCGCGATGTGAAGGGTGTCCGTCACGTCGAGCGGCTCACCTCGCCCGATGGATATCCCGGGTACCGGATCCTGGGCCAGGGAGCCGGCAGCGCGGTCGATCTCTGCCCGGCGATCTACGACCTGGCGCGGGAGAACGGCTGGCCGGTGCGCGAACTGCGGCGCGACGTCCGCACGTTGGAGACCGTGTTCAACGAGTTAGCCGTCGGCTCGGGCAGCCGCAGCGGCATAGGAGGATTACTGCAAAGATGAAACAGATCGTTGCAATCACACGCAAGGAGTTAGAAGGCTATTTCGGTTCCTTGATGGCGCTCATTTTCGTGGGCGTCTTCCTGGCGATTACGTTATTCTCTTTCTTCTGGCAGGGCGATAGTTTCTTCGCCCGGGGGATCGCCGACGTGCGCCCGCTCTTCGAGTGGATGCCGTTGTTGATGATCTTCCTGGTGGCGGCGCTGACCATGCGCCAGTGGAGCGAGGAGCAGCGCTCGGGCACGATGGAGGTCCTACTGACCCTGCCGGTCTCCAACTTGCAGTTGGTGATCGGCAAGTTCCTGGCCGTGATGGGGCTGGTGGTGATCTCCCTGGCCCTGACGATCTTCCTGCCCCTCACCGTCTCCCTGATGGGCCCGTTGGATTGGGGACCGGTGATCGGTGGTTATCTGGCGGCGATCCTGCTAGCGGCCGCCTACGCCGCCATCGGCCTGTTCGTCTCCTCCCGCACCGACAACCAGATCGTGGCCCTGATCGTGACGGGGCTGGTGTGCGGGCTGTTCTACCTGCTCGGTTCCGGCGGGATGACCGATTTCGTCACCGATAGAGCAGCCGAGCTGTTGCGCGCTCTTGGATCGGGCAGCCGCTTCGAGAGCATCCTGCGCGGCGTGGTCGATCTCCGCGACCTGGCCTATTACCTCTCGCTGACGGGCGTGTTCTTGATGCTCAACGTCTTCTCGCTCGAGCGCAAGCGGTGGGGCGTCGGCGAGCGCTTGCAGCCCCAGCGCGTGGCTATGACACTGACCGCCGTCCTGGTGGTGGTGAACCTGCTCGTCTTCAACGTGTGGCTTTATCCCCTGCGCGCCTTGCGGCTGGATCTGACGGCCGGCAATCAATACACCCTGTCGCCCACGACGCGAAATCTGTTGAGCAACCTGCAGGAACCGTTGCTCATTCGCGGCTACTTCAGCGAGAAGACCCATCCCCTGCTGGCGCCGTTGACGCCCCAGATCCGGGACATGCTGCGGGAGTATGAGGTGGCGGCCGGCGGCATGTTGGAACTGGACATCGTCGACCCGATCAAGCATCCGGAAAAGGAGGCGGAGGCCAACCAGACCTATGGCATCCGGCCCTCTCCCTTCCAAGTCGCCGGGCGCTACGAGACGTCGATCATCAATTCCTATTTCGACATCCTGATCCGCTACGGGGACCAGAACGTGGTGCTCAACTTCCGCGATCTGATCGAGGTGCATGCGGGGCGCGGCGACGTCGATGTGCGGTTACGCAACCTGGAGTATGACCTGACCAGTTCGATCAAGAAGGTGGTCTACGGGTTCCAGAGCCTGGATGCGATCCTGGCCGCGTTGGAGGAGCCGGCTCACCTGACCGTCTACGTCACGCCGGATATGCTCCCGTCATATCTGATCGAGGAGGGCGTGGTCGATACCATCGCCCGGGTGGCGGAGGAGATCAGCAGTGAGTCGGGTGGGAAGTTCGCCTACGAGATGGTCGATCCGAGCGCGCCCGATAGCGCGCTCACGCCGCAGGAGTTGTACGAACAGTACGGGATTCAGCCTTTCGCCCTTTCGTTGTTTTCGGCTGAAAGCTATTATCTGCACCTGTTGTTGCAGGTGGGAGACGAGGCTCAACTGATCTACCCCTCCGGCGACATGAGCGAGGCCGACATACGCACGTCCATCGAGTCGGCCCTCAAGCGGAGCACGACCGGTTTCTTGCAGGTGGTGGGGCTGTGGACCCCGCCGGCCGAGCCGACGCAGGACATGTTCGGCCAGATGCAGCAACCGCTCTCCAGTTGGCAACAGCTCACCCAGGCGCTGCGCCAGGAGTACGAGGTGCGCAACGTCGACCTGAGCGCGGGGCAGGTGCCTGCCGACGTGGACGTGTTGCTGCTCGTCGCCCCCCAGGGGATGAGCGATCAGGAACGCTTCGCCATCGACCAGTACCTGATGCGCGGCGGCGCCGTCATCGCGGCGGCCGGCAACTACGCCATCACCATCGACCAGATGGCCGGCGGGCTGGGCTTGAAACCGCTGGAACAGGGGTTGCAGGCTATGTTGGCCAGTTATGGATTCACCGTCGAGGATTCGCTGGTGCTGGATATGCGGAACGAGCAGTTCCCCATCCCGCGCGTACGGGACGTGGGCGGTTTCCAGGTGCAGGAGATAACGGCTATCGAATATCCCTTCTTCGTCGACGTGCGCCCTGATGGGATGGCGTCGGAAAGCGGCGACTTCGTCGCTATCGTCTCCAACCTGCCGGCGGTGACGCTCAACTGGGTCTCTCCCATCACGCTGGACGAGGAACGCGTTTCGGACCTGGAGGTCGCTACACTGCTCCAATCCAGCCCGGATTCGTGGATCCAGATGACGATGAATATCCAGCCCGATTTCGAGATGTATCCCGACGTTGGCTTTCCCGTGGGGGCCGAGCAGCAATCCTACCCGCTGGCCGTCGCGGCCCAGGGGGTGTTCGAGAGTTACTTCAAGGATAAGCCCTCCCCCTTCGCCGACGACGTGTTTTCTGAAGACACGGAGGCGGGCGCGCAAGAAGCGCCTCAAGCGCCGATAGCCGGCGTCATCGAGGAATCGAGCGTTAACGCGCGCCTGATCGTCATCGGCAGCGCCGAGTTCGTGGACGACGTGGTCTTCGAGATATCCTCCAATCTGTCGATGGACCGGTATCTCAACAGCCTCAAGTTGGTGCAGAACGCGGTCGCCTGGGCGACGGAGGATCAGGACTTGCTCGATATCCGGGCGCGCGGGACCTACACCCGCCTGCTCAAGGATATGAACGAGGGGGAGCAGTCCTTCTGGGAGATCGCCAATTACGTCCTGGCCCTGTTGTCGCTGCTCGTCATCGGCGTGGTGTGGAACGCCCGCCGCAAGAATGAGCAGCCGATGGCGTTGATAGCGCCAGAGGAGATGGCGCATCTGGCGGCGCGATCTGGCGGCGCGGCGGATGAAGATAGCGCGCGTGAGAATAGCGGCGTTAGCGAGGTGCAGTGATGGAAACAACGGAAATAATGGACAGGCTAAAACAGTTCGTGAGCGTCAGAGAGCGGTTGAATCAGGCTTTGATCGGCCTTCTGGTCATACAGGTGATCTTGAGCGTCGTCGTGTTCTGGCCGAAGGCGCCGGCGGCGGCGCAGGCGGAACCGGTCTTCCCGGCATTGACGGTCGGGGAGGGGGAGGAGGGAGATGCTGCGGAAAGCGGCGGCGTCTACGACATCGTCGATCTCAAGATCGCCGACGCCGATGGGAACGAGATTCACCTGGCAAAGGTCGACGGTGAGTGGGTGCTGCCGGAGGCGGACAATTTCCCAGCTAACGTGGACAGGATCCAGCCGGTTTTGGAGAGCATCGCCGCTTTGAACACTGGTCGGCTGGTGACTCGCACCGACGCCAGCCACAAGCAGCTCCAGGTGGCGAAGAGCGATTTCTTGCGTCGCGTCACCTTCGAGACTGCCGGCGGTGAGGCATATACCCTGTTCCTGGGATCGTCGCCCAGTTACGGCGCGACCCACTTCCGTGTCGAGGGAAAGAATGAGACCTATCTGACCGGCGAGCTCTCGACCTGGGAGCTGGGGACGACGGCGGTCACGTGGATCGACGCGCAATACCAGAACGTGGCCCTGGCCGATCTGCAGCGGGTGACGTTGGAGAATGGGAACGGTGTCTTCGTCTTCTTCCGGGAGGAGATAGATGAGGATGAGGAGACAGGGGCGGAAGCGCCGTGGACGATGGAGGGGTTGGAGGCGGACGAGACCCTGGCTACGACGCGGGTCACGGCCATGATCCGGCAGGCGGCCGTGATCAATATGCTCGCCCCTCTCGGCCGCGAGGAAAAATCCGCGTACGGCCTGGACGACCCGGCGGCCGTGGCGACGCTGGTGCTGGCCGACAAGAGCATCACCGTTCGCGTAGGGGCGCAGGTCGACGATGGCTACGTCGTGAAATCGTCGGAATCGCCGTATTACGTCCGGGTGGCCGAGTTCGGCGTGCAGAACCTGGCGGACAACGGGCGGGAGGATTTCCTGGAGTTGCCGCCGACGCCCACGCCAGCGCCATAGTTTCGTAAGTAAGGCAAAAACGCTGTGCCCCTTCCCCGACAGAGGGAAGGGGCGCTTTTGTTTATAGGGCCGTAACTGCCCAGCCTACCGCCCGTTTGCAGTGGATGGGCGGGGATGGCTTCTGTCGCCCTCGTTTCTTCTTGGGTGGCGGATCGGGAGGAGGATTGGCCGCGGTCTTCGCCGAAGAAAATCGGTTCCACACCGACCTGTTGCCCGGCCGTTTCCAGATCGCCGACCCCATCATGACCCGCGAGTGCTTCGATCAGAGGTTGACGAATCCAGATGAGACGCTGCTCGTCGCCGTCAAGGGAGAGCGTATCGTCGGCGTACTGTATCTTCTCAATAAACCGGGCGCTTGTTCGTAGTAGGCGCTTCAGCGCCCCTAAAAGCGCACTAAAGCCGCTAGATAGCGCGCGCACTACGAACAGATTCACCCCAAGTTATTGAGAAGATACGGCGTACTCCTGGTGAAAGTTCTCACCAGTCCTGACGATCCTATCTTCCGGCCGCGCCGGTACGTCTACGTGGACGAACTCGTCGTCGCGGAACGGTATCGAATTTGGCGGCTCTGATGCCGCCCGGAGCGCCGAGATCTGACCTCTCGGCATGGGCATTTCCTATTGGTTCAAATGACCC
>DSAR01000556.1 GCA_011046405.1 Chloroflexota bacterium
AAGTATAGCCGTTAAAAGTACAGCCACTCACCGCATGCCAGCGAAAGGTGATGGTATTGTTGCTGAGTACCGCGCCATTAGCGGGTTCGATTAAAGATGGTGCAGCACAGGCACCACCACCTGAGTCATATAGCCATCCACTAACTGCCATACTAGCTTGTACAACCCAGCTTGATACAGTATGAGTCCGAGATCCTGAATTAGACCAGTTTTGTTCAATTACCGTTATCGTGCCGTTGCCGTTGCTGTCTATGTTTGCTGAACTGACAATTGAAGTGTGCCCATAAGGATCTGTTGAGCCATAACTTAAAATACTCCCTGCCTTAGGAGCTTTATTGGGTGTGCCATTGGATACCTTCTCCAAATCAGTAGCCGGATAATTCCATACTACATCTTTACCATGAGCTGAATAGGGGGGTGTGCCATAGGCCAGGTACAAATATCTTTTACTTAATTCGGGACATTGCCATTCGTACTGAGGTACTCCCGCGCCAAAATTAACTTCGCGTGCTGTGTTTAGTGGTCCACATGCTTTGACTCCATTGTAAATACCACCAAGAGGGTATGAACCAGGAAAATTATTAACATTACAATCCCCATTCCACCAGGGCGGAAATGGCAAATCGTTGGGTGTCATAGATGTTATAGGTGATGATGCAAGCTGCTCTGGAATAGGTTGGTCAAAAAAATGTGAAACGGTTTGAGGTATTTCCATACTAATAGAAACATCCTGCAATCTTAAATCAGCAAAGTCACTTTCCTGCCCATAACTTATTCGAAAGACCCATAATCTTTCGTCAGATTGGGTGAGCCACTCATGAATGATTACAGGTTCTTTTGTGTTCCGATTAATATTAAGCGAGATCAAGTTCGAAATACTACGCATCTTCTTCCCAAACATATATATTTCGCGACTCTCCTGAGACACACTGTTTTGATACTGTCTTGTATTCTCCAAAGCTTGGCTATAAGATGTGTATTTTTCCCCCTCAGGGATTCCAAGCACATAATTAATTAACCGAGTAGATGAAATAGGAAGAGCAATTAATCTCACTTCAAGAAATGGATCGTATTGGACGGAAGTAGCCATCTGGAATATCTCATCTGATGAAGAAGCTGTAAAATTTGTAATGGTAAAGGGGATAGTAAGTCGAATGGGTATGCTGTCCAGGTATAAGAAATGGTCTGATGCATTCGTGGAAATTCCATGATGCCAATCTCTAGGTGATGTACCAATTGCAGTTGGTGGAACATAGGATTCCTGTGATAGGTCGGCTTCGATGGCCTGTATGCGCAACCGGCTTCTCTTCTCATCTGGCACCAACCTCTCCGGCATCTCCTCCATCCACTGCGGAAACAGCCCCTCCTCGCTGGGTATCAACGCCTGCCATGAGCCGCTCTCGTCGCGGCGCGCCAACACGTGGATCGGGCCATCCGTCATCTGGTCCACACTCTCCCATTCAGCCACGCCATAAGCCCACTCACCCTCCACCATCACCTCGACCGGGGCCGTCTGGTAGCGCGTCCCCCAGTAGTCCAGGCGCTTCTGTAACACCGTCTCAATGGCTTGCCGGGCGCGCGCCTCCTCCATCTCTGGCGCAAGCTCGCCCGGGACGGGCGGCGTGGGGAAATTTTGCTCGATAGCGCCTGCTTCTGTGGACGGTGACCTCTCCTCAGCCGAGACGGCCGGCGGCGTGGGCGGCGCCGGCGCGTGGGCAGAGGTCGAGCGAGTGGAGATCGGACGCGCCGCCGACGCCACGCCACTCGTCAAGAGCACCAGGATCATTATGGCTGAAAACAGTTTTCTCATCGTATACCTCCAGTTCGTTCTGAAATACTACAGCGAATGGAGAAAAGAACGAATGCTCTGTCTCCGCTGGGTTGATTTAGCAGCCTGCGTTCCGAATACCCATAGGCGCGATAGAACGAGGCAATCTACCAGATGGTTCGCAAAACAAACTCGGCCTTTCAATTCGTTTGTTTCCCCATTCGTTGTCGTGTTTTTTTTTGCGCCCCACTCTCTACAAGTTAAGAGCAACTCAAGACCGTTGCGTTACACAAATCGGCAAAATCCATTTACCCATCACAAGCACATTCCCCCCGACGTGAAGCGTCATCGCATCCCGGCCCCGGGCTTGAGTTTCACCCATCCCAATCTACCCTCCCTCATCCAGGAAATTGAGCGCGAGTTATTGCATCAACCCGGCACGTAGGGGCACCGAGCCCCCGTGACTGGATAGCACGCGCCGCGTGGGCCGCTTCCGGCGACTCACGCGGCGCGCTGTTTAACGTTAATAACCCCGCATCACCAGCGGGAGGAAAACGGAGATCATCCCGGCCTTGCTTTCGCCCACGCTGACCTCGTCCAGGTAGACCTGCTGCCCAGCGGCCTGCTCCTGGAAACCGAACCGGAGCGTCACCGTCTGACCGGCGAAATCGCTCAGGTCGCGCCAGGCGTGTGTCCACGCGCCCGGCGTCAGCGCGACGGTGTGTGTCAGCTGCTCGTCCGACCCCACCACGACCGCCTGAAGCGCGTCGCCCTCCTTTCCCTGTACGGCGCGGTAGAGGAACGAGAGGGTCGGCTGCGACCAGTCATCCGCCACCGGGACGGTCTGCGTCACGTAGGGCCAGAAGGCGAGCGTCCCGCCGCTGGCCTCGAGATTGACGCCGTAGCGGCCCGTGTGGGCCGCCGTCATCTGCGCAGTGACTGTCATACCAGTGCTGCTGTTCCAGCCGCTAAGGCCGCCGGTCTCCCAACCGCCATTGGTCACCGCCTCGTCCTCTGGCGGCAGCACGAAGTCGACGCCGGTCAGGTGCTCATCGACCGAAAGATCGTACATCGGCGGCAGAGCGCCGAAGCCGCTGCGCTCGACCGTCAGTGTGTACGTCCCGCCACTCTCGAAGTAGAGGGTGTAGTCGCCAGCGGGGCCGGTCGCGGCGGTGTTGAGCGCGCCCGGCTCTGCGCTGACCGTAGCGTTGAAGACCGACTGCCCGCGGTTGTTCGTCACCCGGCCCTCGACCTGGTATTCGGCCACGGTGGTGTGCGTGTCGCCGTCGGCGGGCAGGTCGGTCTCGACGTTGCCCGCGTGATCGTAGGCCACGCTGCGGAAGTAGTAGATGTGACCGGTCTCGCCAGTGGTGTAGGTGGCGCTGAGGGCGCTCGTATCCGTCAGCCAGTCAGTCCACGCGCCGCTGGCGCCCACCCGCACCTGCACGTCGTAACCGGCGATGCCCAACCCCACGTCCGAGCCGCTCCACGTGACCGGGAACGGCCCGGTGGCGAACTCGGGCGACTGAGCTTGTGAGGTCGGTGGTGTAAAGTCGCCGGTCCAGGAGGTGTTGCCGTAGCCCTCGAAACTGGTCTCGATGCGCGGATCCGTGGCCTGGCTGGTGCGGAAGATCATCGGGTCGGTGAGTGCATTGCCACTGCCATCCACCAGGGCGTAGTAGAGGTTGCGGCGGTAGTCCCAATCGGCGTCCATCCAGGTCAGGATGCCGCGCCCGGCGCGGTCGGCGGCCACGGAGACGTAATCGTTGCCCGTCACCGCCGCCGGGTTGCTCAGGGCGGTCGGTCCGGCGACGACGTTGTAGTTGGCGCCGTCCAACATAGCGAAGTTGATCTCGTACAGGTCAGATCCCCAGTAGGTCCAGGCCAGCAGGACGGAACCGTTGGCAAGCTGCACCGCGTCGGGACAATACCCGTAGCCGCCGGTGGCGGTCTCCCCCTTGACGACGTTGCCCGCGCTGTTCAGTACGGCATAAGAGATGCTGCCGTTCGCGTAATAAGCCAGCAGCGCCCGGCTGCCGCTCAGGCTCGCCAGGGCCGGGTCATAGTAGTAATCGCTGCCCGCCACGCCGTTGGTGAACTTGGTGACGCCCTTGACGGGATTGCCGTTTGTATCTCGCACAGCGTAGTAGATATCATTAAGAGAACCGGCACTCTCCCGGCTGTAGCGACGCCAGGCCAGCACGAAGCGGTTGTCGTCGGTGGCAGTGATTCTTGGTTCCACGAACTGTGGAACATTGAAAGGCGCTCAGCCGCTCCCCCAATGGGGGTTATTGGTCAGATTCGTTGGCGGCACGACGACGTCGCCCCCTGCATTCAGAATCGCGTAATAGATGTTGTAATTCCAGCTTCCGTTGGATGAGTTATAAAGGTACCGATACCACAGCACCCCGATGCGCCCGTTGGGGGCCACGGCCACGGCGGGGTCATAGTCGTAGGTGCTCACCGTCGCGCCGCTGTGATTGGTCAGCTTGGTCACGCCGCGCGTCGTGTCGCCGGCGCTATCCAGCAGCGTGTATTCGATCTCATATGTACCGACACTGCCCGTCCAGTTATAATTGCTCCAGACGTAGGCGAAGCTGTTGGGCATCTCCGCTACGGCCATATCGTAGCCATAGTGATAGCCGTCCGTGGTCTTTTTCAGGCTCTGACCGCCGGGCTGCGCCAGGTAGAGGCTCATCGCCCCATCGGCGTTGTCGCGGTAGACCTGGGCGAAGGAGGTCGGGACACCGGTCTGCAGCGCGACGGTCTTGCGCTTGTCCGTGTCCACGGAGGACTGTACAGTGAGCGTGGCCTCGTTGGCATCACCCGCGCTGACCGCGTGAGGCGTCGTGACCTCCGCCACGATGGTCGCGGTTGCCCCCTGGGCCACGCTGCCGGTGTCCGCCACGCCGTCGCCGTCGGTGTCGCTCAGCGGTGTGACGCCGTCGGCATGGTAGAGAGAGACGGGCCAGGTCGAGGAAGTGGTGACGTCGTAGGTGTCGGCGCCCAGTTCGCCAGTGTTGCGGATGGGGATCTCGAAAGTCACGGTCTCGCCAGCGTGGACGAAGCGGCCCTGGTGGAGTGGATGAATGTTCACGCGGGCTGAGGGAGCAGGACGATAGATGCGCACGGCGTGATTGCCGCCGATTGCATTGCAGAAACCCGTGATAGAGAATCCATCCAAGCCCTGTGAGTCCTCAATACCCGAATCCTCACACATACGGTTTCCTCCACCATACGTCATCGTACCATACTGAAAAACGATGTCGCCGTTCTCGTGCAAGATAACCTCAAACGTGTACTCGTTATCCCAATTAGCATCTAGCCGATTCCACTCGACGACAAACCATCGGTTCGGTGTCGTGCCTCCACGCAGGTAGCGTACGTAGCCATTCACGTTGTAAGCCGGCACCCAGTGCGGCGCGATCACGTCGTTGGGCAAAGATGGGCTGGGAATCCTGGATTGGCTGCGATAGATGCCATCGTCGTTAAAAGCCACGAAGCCGAAACGGGAAATGTAAAGCTGACTATGGGTGTTCTCGTAGTACTTGAACGGGAAACCGATGTCCACGGGGCCAACGTGGTCTGTATTATTGTTGATACCTGTATTGGCCCCACTGGCTGCGCTGATCCAATTGAACGCCACCGAATCATCCCACGTGTAGCCAAAGTCATCCGGCCCGCCGGTCTCCTGGGGCGACATCACGTTTGCCTCTGCGTGAGGACGTGCGTCCGCCGGCATGTACCAGTGACCGTCAGCGTCCTTGCACGGCCTTTCCGGCCCACAAGCGCGGGGCAATTCGGGCGGGTCTGGGGGCGCGGCCGGTTCCTGTGTCCTGGCCACGGGAGCGCTCATCATCAGCATCGCCGCCAGGATCAAAATGGATAGTAGTTGCTTCTTCATTTGTCAGAACCTCCTGTGGTATCTTCTCAATAAGTTGGGGAGCTGTGGCCGGTCTCCCGACCGAGCCACAGCGGGCACGGTCAGGAGACCGGCCCGAGCGAGTTTGCCCCGGTTTATTGAGATGACACCTCCTGTGTTTCTATAACATGCGAATACAATCAAACTTACCTCAAGACAGATTCACGACATAAGCATCACCTCCGATTTGCATTGTACCATAAAAAACGGGCCGCAACGTTGCAATCGTATTGCAATCGTCCACCGTATCACCTTCCCGGGCCGTTAGAACATCGTCGCTATTCAGAACAGGATGAGCCGCTCGTTTGTATCCCGTCCTCTTTCAATCGACGGAAGAGCACGGACTGGCAGGATGATCGGATTGAGTCTATTGTTTGATCCGCTAATCCTGCCAATCCGTGTTCTTATAATAAAGAGCACTTCAGCGTCAAAATGTTACACCCTTTTTAACCAATCTCTAAAGTATGGTATAATTCATAGGCATTGGAAAGCGTACTCAAATGTTCAGGAGGCAATGACATAACTAGCCATACAGGCGGGGCCCCACTCCCCCAGATTTGTCGCCGGATTGCCCACGAGTTGGTCGCTCGCTACGAATGGAGGCTGCTGCCAGCGGACGAGCTGGTAAAGCAGATGCTCGATGCTGTCGTCCCAGAAACCTCAGAGGGTGAGCTAGAACGGGTCGCCAAGCATCGTTACACGCTCACGCTTTACGAGGCCTGTCTTCAGGAGGAAGACCTTCCGCGTCGCGAGCGGGCGTATCGTGAGTTGCACCGTTATCTCTATCGCGCCGCTTACAATCGCTGGCCTGAACTGGCCGAGGACACCACGCAACAGGCCATCATCCTCGTCTACGAGCAGATCGAGCGCTGCCGGGCGCCGGGCACCTTCCTGGCCTTCGCGCTCTGGAAACTGCGCCACGCCTTTCAGATCGTGCAGCGAGCGCGGGGCAAAGAATTCAACTGTACGGACATAGACGATATAGACCGACGTCATTCGATCCACCAACAACCCTCGGCCCACTCACACTTGTTTCGAGAGGAGCGCCTGTGCGTGCTGATCGAAGCGATCCGACATATCCCCGATAAACGCAAACAAAAGGCTATCGTGCTAAAATACGTTGCAGAGTTGAGCGATGAGGAAATCGGCGACCAGCTCAACGTCACGGCGAATTACGTGCGTTTGCTGCGCTATCGGGGTCTTGAACGACTGCGTGAGGATGAGCAATTGCGAGATTATTTCAACATCGAAAGGAATGAGGCGGTGTAACGTTCGCTCTCCATCCGTCTCTTAATATATGAATGACGATAATCATACCCAGACGACAGAATGTCGATTAACGATTGAGCGCTTGTTGGTCTATCTGGATGAACCGGATCCGCAGCGTGTCGATCTGAACGAGGTGATCAATCATATGCGAGCCTGCCCCTTTTGTGAGAGTGGCCTTGAGTATCTGATTCGCGCGCTTGCCACGGATACGGAGGACTTGCTCACCTGTGGGGCGTGTCAGGCGCTTTTGCCTGAATATCTTCAAGCGGAGATGGCGGGACGAGCGCAGGATGAAGCCTGGCGAGAGGCCTGGAGTCCGGTCACGTTCCACCTGGAAACCTGTCCCTACTGTGCAGCCGTATACGCTTCCCTCTTCGATCTGGTCGCCCTGGCTCAAGGAGAGCGAGGCGCGGAACCGCCTAGCTATCCAGAACCGGATCTCCCGTTTCTGGAGCTCGAGCCGGAGGAGGCCCGGCGGGCGTTCGACCTGACCTGGAAATTAAATGAACTGGGTCACGTGATCATCCAGCTTGCGGAAGGCGCGGCCCGCGCGTTGGAGCGAGTCTCTTCCCAGCCTGCCTACGCCGCTGTGAAATCGGGAGCTGAGCGCGCGCTGGGTCAATTCACCTTGGAGGAAGCGGTTGAAGACCTCGCGGTGATCCTCGAGATCGAGAAAAGCCGCGACGATGCAGCATACTGCATCGTCATCGTCACAGTAGATATCCCTAGCAAGGGAGGATGGCCCAACCTGGCGGGCAGCAAGGTCATTCTGAGGTATGGCGAGGAGGAATTGGGAACACAGTGGACCGACGCTTTCGGCACAGCGGTCTTCGAGGATGTGCAGAGGGCGGATTTGGAACGACTCACGTTCGAGATCGTTCCGTCCGCTGAATAGGCCCTATCCCGGACAAGCCAGAACCAAGGAGGAGCGCCTCGTATGTAAAATTCTTGCACAAAAAATAAGAATGTCACTGGATAGGCCCTAACCTGGACGAGCCAGAACCAAAAAGGAACCGTTGACCGCCAAATTCTTGCTTGTTGTGCAAGGATTCTATTGGTTAGACTCTATCAGCAAGCGGGGGCGGCTGGCTCAGGAAATACTACTTTCGATGAGAATAAACGGCGCCCAATAGTAGGGATCGGAGAAGCGGGTCAGGTTTCGCACGTAGCATTGAGCGCGACGCAATGCTTCGGCGAACTCGACGCCCGCCTGAATTTCTCGATAGAACCTTTCCATCAATATCAGGGTCGAGCGCTCGTCCGCGCGCCATAGGGTCGCGACCAGCGCGGAAGCCCCGGCGTAGAGGAAAGCCCGCATAAAGCCAATCAGCTCGTCGCCGCGCCGCACCCGGCTCAGGCCACTCTCGCAGGCGCTCAACGTCACCAGATTCGATTGCAGGTCAAGGTTATGCAAAACCTCCATCGCGGTCAACGTCTCATCCGGGGCCAGCTGCAAGGACGAAGAAAGCGGCTCCGCCGGGGAAAACTCGCCGTGACAGGAGATGTGGAGCAGCCGATAGTGCGCAGCCTGGTTAAATATCGCCTCTTTCTTGGGCGACTGACCGAGTAGCGCTTCTCCGCCCGTCTGTCGGGCCACTCGCCGCGCCTCCTCCTCCGCGAAACGCAACTGCGCCTCTCCGTCACCGTTGTATCCGACGGCGAGACAGGATCCGCGCGCCGAACTTGCGCCTCGCGAATCGCCTGATAGGAGCACGGTCGCGCTGGGGGCATAGATTAACTGCGGCCCTTCATCACCCAACAGCGATTGCCCGTCAGAGGCAAGCAGCGCCTGAAACGGAACGTAGTGTAGGGGGCCGTGAGGGACCAGGTATAACTTGCGTTTATCTCGGAAGAGGTGTGCAACCGGTTCGACCAGCTTGTCGTAGAGCGCGCGCCGGATACGGGGGGCGAGGAAATGGCGTTCGACGACGTTGTCGAGCCAATGGGGGCGCAGATCATTGGGCGAGATTTGCGCATCGTGCACCTCGATACGATCCCGCGTCACGGCGAATATCAGCGTCTTGGACGGGGGAAAGCGATGACGTTCCAGGCGACGCGTGTTTGTATGGCGCGCGTTTGACCGGTCTACTGACTCGATCAACCCAGTGGTGAAGTATTCGATCAGCGCTCCATCCGCCGGCAGCGCGGCTTGCACGTCGTCCAGGGATCGCGTCGGGGCCTCCATCCGCCGGGCCAGTTCCAACGAACGAGCAGCCAGGATGTCCAGGAAAGCGCGCGCCCGGGCGCGCTCGACGAGATCGAAGGCCCACCGCACCCGGCCCATTTTCAGACCCAGCAGGATCGCGTGGGCGTAGGTCTCCGAAACGGTGGCGAAGAAACCGGCGCGGCCCGTTTCCGACGAGAGCCCGGCGCGCAATCTCTCGATGAGGTCCAGCGCCCGTTCGTAGCAATCCAGGGCTTCCTCGTGGCGGTCCATTTCCTGGTACAGAAAACCCAGGTTCGCCAACGCCTCGACCTCTTCGTAGCAATCGTCGAACTTCCGGATGATGGTCAAGGCGTTCTGATAAGACCGTAGCGCCTTCGACCAGCTCTCCTGTCCGCGCCTGTGATACACCTCACCAAGGTTGCCATAGGAAAGCCCCATCCCGAAGCGGTCGTCCAGTGCGCGGCAGATAGACAAATCCCGTTGGTAACAGGCGATGGCCTCGTCCCAATCGCCCAGGTCGCGGTGGAGCAGGCCAAGCGTGTTCCACACCGATCCTGCGAGCCAATCGAGCGCCGGGTCTGGCGTCGATTCGAGGACGTCGAGTGCCATCCGGCAGTGCGCGACGGCCTGTTCCAACACCTCCGGCGGAAAATCGCCGCACGTGTAACCCCGGCGGTAGGCGATGGCGATTTGCTTCCAGGCCTTGACCTGATCGATGGGCCGCTTCAGTTGCTCGAAGAGCGCCAATGCATCTTCGTATGCCCGAACGGCCTTTTGCCAACGCCCTTGATATTTACACACGTTGCCCAGCGCCATCAGCGCCCGTCCGTGCAGCGCCGGTTCTGGGTCAGCTTGCAACACACTGTTGAATATACGTTCAGCCTGGGCCCAATCGTGATCTCGCTCACTGACCAGGATACCGCTGAGATAGATGCGCCAAGGTCGATAACGGGCTTGCTCGCGAGAAAGCGCTTGCAGGCGCGTCAACACCGTTTCACACTGATCGAGATCCCTTAACTTGAGGGCAGCAAAAAAGCTGTCAATCAGCGCCTGGCCTTCCAATTCATTCGGCATAGACGGCATAGATAGAGCATCTCCAAGGAGCAACAATATGAGATCGCTGAAAAGACATAGTTGGGTTAAATCCTGCGGGTTGATCGTGACGCTGTTGGTAAGTCAGATCTTATGGGTCTGGGCGCCTGTTCATTCTACCGCTAAATCGGCGTCCGCGCCAGTTGAGTCTTGCACGAGCGGCCTGGCCCCCTTTCTGGACATCGTGCCCAGCCAGGATGGAACGGAACTCTTCATCAGCGCCAGCGGCGTTGGTGAATTGAGCGGCGCGGTATTTGTCAACGTCGGCGTCGGGCCAGGGCACGATAAAGACTCCTGGACGATGACCTACTCGAGCACCGTTCAATCTTACGTCGCCACGGCGACCGGTTTCACGCCCCATACCGGCACATCGGGGCCGCTCAACATCACCACGACGCAGGGGCTGGATTCCGGCGTGGTGGATTTTAACCGCGCCTACGTGCCGGCATCGACGGTCGAAACGGTCAGTTCCATCGACGGCAACCTGGATCTCTCCATCGTGAAT
>DSAR01000099.1 GCA_011046405.1 Chloroflexota bacterium
CCAAAGGCTCAGAACGCTCGCAGGTGAACTCAAGGAAAACGAAGCCGGGGTTGATGCGCGTGATAAACCGCACAGCGAGCAACCTCGTGCGTCTAAACCCCCTTGGATTTGCTTCGTTTTCCCGCACGCTCGCCTTGCCATCTCCCCAAAGCGCGGTATAGTTAAGTTGTTATGGAGATACTCGATACCCAAATGCGGGCCGAATTCGCTCGGCAATTGCTGGCCTGGTTCGAGCGTCACGCCCGCGACCTGCCGTGGCGCCGTCGCCGCACCCCCTACCGCGTCTGGCTGGCGGAGATCATGCTGCAACAGACCCAGGTCGAGACGGTCATCCCGTACTACGAACGTTTCCTGGCCCGTTTCCCCACCGTCGAATCGCTGGCCCGGGCTCCCCTGGCGGACGTCCTGAAGTTGTGGGAGGGACTGGGCTACTACGCCCGCGCCCGCAACCTGCACGCCGCCGCCTGGCAGATCGTGGACGGTTACGGTGGCCAAATCCCCGACACGTTCGAGGCGCTGCTCGAACTGCCCGGCGTGGGACTTTACACCGCCGGCGCCGTCGCCTCCATCGCCTTCGGGCGAGCGGTGCTCGCCGTCGATGGCAACGTCCGCCGGGTGCTGAGTCGCGCCTTCGAGGTCCGCGAGGACGTGACCCGCTCGGCGACCCAGCGCCAACTGCGGGAGTTGGCAGCCGACCTGCTCCCCCGGGAGCGGCCTGGGCTCTTCAACGAGGCCCTGATGGAACTCGGCGCCGTCGTCTGCACCCCACGCAACCCGCGCTGCGACGAGTGTCCCCTTAACGAGTACTGCCGCGCCCGCGCCCTCGACGTGGTGGACGCGCTGCCGGTCAAGCGGAAGCGCGCGCCCACGCCCCACTACCAGGTGGCGGCCGCCGTCACCACCCGCGCCGACGGACGGGTGTTGCTCGCGCAGCGCAATACCGACGACATGCTGGGCGGCATGTGGGAATTCCCCGGCGGCAAGCGGGAGGACGGCGAGACGTTGCCCGAGTGCCTGGTCCGTGAAATGCGGGAGGAACTGGACGTGACGGTCGAGGTAGGCGAGCGGCTGACCGTCGTCGAACACGCCTACACCCATTTCCGCATGACACTTCACGCCTTCCGCTGCCGTTTGCTCGACGGCGAGCCCCGCTGCCTGGACTGCGCCGATTTCCGCTGGGCGCTCCCGGCCGAGATGGCCGAATTCCCCATGTCAGTCGCCGACCGCAAGGTAATGCAAACGCTCATTGCCGGATCGGGCTTAGACGTCGGACGTTGAACATCGGACGTCGGACATAGGACGTTGGACATCGGACATAGAACGGAGATTTCATGCAGCTTTACCTGATACGACACGGTCAGAGTTTCGTCAACCTGGAAGATTGGGATGGGGATCCTCCCGACGCTGGATTGACCGATCTCGGACAGAAGCAGGCGACCGCGCTGGCCCACTGGCTGCCGGAAAATCTGCCGCAGGTGGACGCTCTCTACACCAGCACGATGCAGCGCGCCCTCGAGACGACCCGGATTTTGACCGAGGCTTATTCCCTGGAGGTCCGCGAGGATGACCGGTTACGGGAACTGGGCAACAATCGCGCCGACCATACCCCCTGGCCCGGCGGTTTTGCGCCCCGAGTCGACGATTACGCCGCCGACTACTGGTCCAGCGAGCGCCCCTATGCCAGAATTATCCCCGCCGCCGAGGGGAGCGAGAGCTTCATGCACTTCCGCACGCGGGTAGGCGACTTCATCGAGGAGGTTCTCCAGCGTCACCGGGATCAAATCGTCGTCGCTGTCTGCCACGGGGGCGTGATCGGCGTGACCTTCGATCACGTCTTCAACGTCGGCCCCTGGCGGCGCTGCGAGATATGGACGTACAACACCGGCGTCACCTGCATCGAGTACGTGGATCACCCCAACCGCGAGGTGTGGCGCCTGCACTACCACAACCGCATCGACCACTTGCACGGTCAGTTCACCGGTGACAATCTTGCATAGCTCACGGAAAACACGGATCAACACAGATGGGCCTGACGCGGTTGAGTGAAGTGGGACGCAGATTTTCTCCTGCAGAGTGGATGCAGCCGTTGGGACATAAAGACCAAAAAATCAGCGTTTGTCCGCGTTTTTCTGCGTTCAAAAATCTTTCTGTAAAAATCTGTGGAAATCCGTGCGATCCGTGAGCCATAGACTAAATAGACAATTCGTGAAATTCGTCCATTCGTGTGATTCGTGATCCAAACGCACACATTCAGCACCGAAAGGCAAACGCTTATGTATGGATGGATGGGGAAAATCCTGGACGTCGATTTGACGACCGGCGCCATTGAGACGAGGCCCCTGGACGCGGGCCTGGCCCGCCGCTTCCTGGGTGGTCGCGGCCTGGGCGCCCGGCTGTTGTGGGACCTGGTCGACCCGACCGTCGATCCCCTGGCGGCGGAAAACGTGTTGATCTTCGCCGCCAGCCCGCTGACGGCTACCGGTTATCAGACCGGCAATCGCTTCACCGTCAGCACCAAGAGTCCTCTGACCGGCACGGTGCTCGACGCCAACGCTGGCGGATTCTGGGGCGTACAACTCAAGCGCAGCGGTCACGACGTCCTCATCGTCCGGGGTCGGGCCGAGCGGCCGGCCTGGCTGGAAGTCACGCCTGAGGGCGCGACCCTGCACGACGCCGCGCACCTGTGGGGCCGGCGCGTGGGCGAGACGAGTGAGGCGTTGGGCCAGCGGCGGAACAAGCGCAGCGTGCTCTGCATCGGGCCGGCGGGCGAGAACCAATGCCGCATCGCGGCCATCATGAACGACAACGCCCGCGCCCTGGCCCGTGGCGGGCCGGGGGCGGTGATGGGCAGCAAGAACCTCAAGGCCATCGTCGTCGAGGGTGAGCGCCGCCCCGAGATCGCCGACCCGGAGCGTCTCAAATTCGTCCGCTACGAGAGCCGCAAGATGCTGACCGCCAGCCCCCTGACCAGCCAGGCCCTGCCAGAGTTTGGCACGGCGGTGCTGGTGAACCTCGTCAACGAGATCGGCGCGTTCCCCACCCGCAACTTTCGTCAGAGCCAGTTCGAGGGCGCGGCCCGTATCTCTGGTGAGGCGCTGGCCGAGCGTCACCTGCTCGAGAAGGCCGCCTGCTGGGGCTGTCCCATCGGTTGCGCCCGCGTCAGCCGGACCGAGCGGGTCGAGGCGGAGGGGCCGGAGTACGAGACGATCTGGGCCTTCGGCGCCCAATGCGGGGTGGACGATCTGCCCGCCATCATCGAGGTCAACGCGCTGTGCAACGACCTGGGGCTGGATACCATCTCCACCGGCTCGACCATCGGGTGCGCGATGGAGATGGCCGAGCTGGGCCATATTGGGGGGCAGGTGACAGACGCCGAGCGCCTGTGCTTTGGCCGGGCCGACCTGCTGGCTCCCACCGTGGAGGCGATCGCTTACCGGCGCGGTCTGGGCGACGAGTTGGCCGAGGGCAGCCGCCGCTTCGCCGCCCGCTACGGCGCGCCGGCGCTCTCGATGAGCGTCAAGGGGATGGAACTGCCGGCCTACGATCCGCGCGGCATGCAGGGCCAGGGCCTGCTCTTCGCCACCTCGAATCGGGGCGCGTGCCACATGCGGGGCAATATGCTGGGGCCAGAGGTGCTGGGGCTGCCCAAGATGATCGACCGTTTCCAGGTGCAGGGCAAGTCCAGCTACGTCATCCTCCACCAGAACGCGGCCGCCGCCATCGACGCGCTGGGCGTTTGTAAGTTCGCCAACATGGCGGTAGCCGACGAATACTTCGCCCGCGCGTTGAGCGCCGTCACCGGGCTAGACGTCACCGCTGGCGATCTGATCGAGACCGGCGAGCGCATCTGGAATCTGGAGCGGCTCTACAACCTGCGCGAGGGCTTCACTGCCGATGACGACACCCTCCCGCCCCGCCTATTGGAGGAGCCGGTGACCGAAGGTCCCAGCCAGGGATGGGTCGTCAAATTGGCCCCCATGCTGGCCGAGTACTACCGCGCGCGCGGCTGGGACGAACAAGGCGTGCCCACCCCCCAGATCCTGGAAAAACTAAAACTATCCAGCTTGCTCCGCCGCGACGGTTATAATACCGGCGAAGCAGCATGATGCAGCCGCTATCACTGCCGACCTCGCCAGGTCCCGCCGTCGAGAAACATCCGGTCGAGGAGTGATGCGGCGCGACCGTCAACATCCTGCCGACCGAACCGGCCAATTTTCTGGATGGCCATCGATGGCTCCCTGGAAATCTCCTGCCATCCCTTGAGCACCGTCTCTAACAGCGGCTGAAACCCAGACACCTGCTGGGTTCGAATCACGACGTCCCACAGCGGCTCGAACTTTTTCCAGCCGCCGGCATAGGCCAGGTGACGCAGCCGCTCTGCCACGCGCTCCTTCGTCCACGCCGCGCGCAGGATCGCGCCCCAACGGTAGAACTCGCGATAGGCGCGCCAATAGCCCGCCTCGAGCACCTCGGGCGTCATCCTGGTCGGGCGGAAAACGGCGTGGCGCGTGTCGTACAGGTCCCAATCGTGCGTCGTGATGCGTCCCTGCGCCGCCATCCGCTCGTACAGCGCCGTGCCGGGATACGGCGTGAGGACGTGGAACGTCGCCGTCTCGATGCCCTGCCCCACCGCCCATTCGACGGTGCGGTCGAAGACGCTCTCGTCGTCCTCGTCCATCCCAAAGACGAAACTGCCATTGATCATCACCCCCAGGTCGTGCAGGCGCCGGATGGCAGCCGCGTAATCGCGGTCGAGGTTGTGAACCTTGTGCTGCGCCTTCAAGTTGAGCGGGTCGAGTGTCTCGAATCCGACGAACAGGCTGCGCAAGCCACAGGCCGCCGCCTTTTCCAACAGGCCCGGGCGCAGCGCCGCCTCAACGGTACCCGCCGCCTGCCACAGCCGTCCCATCCCGCGCATACCATCGAACAACGCCTCGGCAAAGCGCACGTCTCCAAAGAGGTTGTCGTCCAGAAAGAAGAGGTGCCGTCCCGGTAGTTGCTCGATCTCTGCCAGCGCCGCGTCGGCCGTCTGGGTATAGAACGACCTGCCACCCTGGAAGAAGGCGTCCTTGTAACAAAAGTCGCAGTGGTGCGGGCAGCCGCGCGAGACGACGAGCGAGTTGGGCGCCAGGTAGAGGCGGCGCTTGATCAGATCCCGGCGCGGGCGAGGTATCCCCTCCAGGGTGCGCACGGAAGAACGATAGACCTTGCCGGGCCGCCCGGCGCGGAAATCGGCCAGAAAGGCTGGCCAGGTGTCCTCGCCGGGCCCGAGAAAGATCGTGTCGGCGTGGTGAGCGGCCTCTTGCGGCAGCGCGGTCACGTGCAAGCCGCCCAGGGCGACGTGTGCGCCTTTCGCCCGGTAGTGCTCGGCCAGCTCGTAGGCGCGGCGGGCCGAGGTGACGTAGACCTCGATCGCCACCAGTTCCGGCTCGTCGTCCAGATTGAGCGTCTCGACGTGCTCGTCCTGGATCTCGACTTCGTCATCCTCGTCCAGGTAGCCCGCCAGCGTCGCCAGCCCCAGCGGCGGAAAGAGCGAGTACTTGATCGGGCGCCAGTGGGGGCTCTTGGCCTCGGTGAGCGCGGGCAAGATCATTTTGACCTTCATCGACGCATCTCCCGGCGATTTTCCTCTGCTCGTTCGAGAGCCCGAATCCTCGACCATTGCCGGAGCACGACGGCGATCAACACCAGCGTGAACGCCGGCCAAATGACGACGAAAATCCAGACGTTGATCGCCTTGTAGGTCATCCCCAGCAGATCGGCCACAAAGAGCAACAGCAAAACACAAGCGTCAAAGATGACATTGATCATCGTATGCACCTCACCTCCAAAAATTCAATCTTAGCCCATTCTACGTCAAATGCCCCTTTCATGTCCACGTCTCAGCGCCGCCAATCCTGACATTCAAATACCTCTTTGATGACACTCAAGT
Organism: Chloroflexota bacterium; assembly: GCA_011046405.1. Lineage (GTDB taxonomy): Bacteria > Chloroflexota > Anaerolineae > B4-G1 > B4-G1 > DSAR01. The sequence goes on from DSAR01000099.1 coordinate 5,933, forward strand.
GCTTGACACACGGCGACAAATCCGCTACATTTAGGAGCATGGAGGTACATATGCTCAAAACCCTACTGGTCGAGGACAACGATGTGCTGCGCCGCGCGATGAGGACGGGGCTGGAGGCCACCGGTCAGGTACAGGTGCTCGGCGAGGCGGCCAGCGGCGAGGAGGCGGTGGAATGGTGTACTCGGACCTGTCAGGTCTCGCCCGACGTGATCCTGATGGACGTGCGCCTGGCCGGCGAGATGAACGGCATCCAGGCCGCCGTCGCCATCCGTCGCGAGCTGCCCCGTATGCCGCTCGTCTTTTACTCGATCCAGGACGACGACGCCTACTACCGCGATTTTCTCCGCTCCGGCATCCTGAGCCATTACGCCTACGTGCGCAAATCCAACTATCTGCTGCCGGCTAGCATCGCGCCGCTGCTGCGCGACGCCGCCGCCGGACGCAGTTTCATCGATCCCGAGATCGAGACGCGGGTGCAGGAGGTGCGTCACAGGGACGAGTATGACCCCCTGGCGCTGCTGGAGCCGAACGAGCGGGAGGTGGTCGCGCTGGTGGCCCAGGGGATGACCAACGAGCAGATCGCCGAGCGGCTCGGCTTTCACGACAAGCGCGCCGTCAGCCGCACTAACGGCCAGATCTATGCCGCCTGGCGGCTCAACGAGACCCCCACTGACGAAAAGGTGGCCCGCACGCGCGCGGTGATCATCTACCACCGCCGCCAGCTCGTGATGTGGGACGAGGACGGCACACCGCGAGTGATGAACCAACAAGGGGAGTGGATAGTACTTGATGGGGAGCAGCTAACGTGAGCCTATACGTCGCTCTGATCCTCGGCACCTGCCTGATTACTCTGACAGTACCCGTTGCTTTTTGGTTGCTCATCGCGTGGCGCTATGGGCGACGCCCAGCCACTATGGGTCTAGTCACCATAGCTCTTTGCAGCTCCCTCGTCGCCGGCATCCCTACCGGCATTCTGGCCACTCGACTCAAAAACAGAACCTCCAGTCCTCCACCGGCCAACTGGTACAAAGTCAGATCGCTGGATGCGGCGTTGGTCGGACTCGAATATCGGCCCGGCGAAGGGCTGTTTGCCATCACTAGCAGCGGAGAAGAAAGAATTGCCGAGGCGCCGCCTGCCTGCCTGCCAGACGATCTTATCGCCCAAGCAAACAGCAACACCTATCCATCGCCGCCTGCCGAGGTTACCACAAACCCGGATCTCCCCCTCCCGCCTCCACCCACCCAACCGGCTCACCAAGTCACACTCAACATTCTCTATCCATTTGGAACAGACGAGTATGGAAGCGTGAGCTTTGCGGCCTACGAAGATGGAGAAGTGTGGTGTTCAGAGGAATACGGCAGAGGTGGGTTGGCTGGTGGTATAGCTTTTGGTGTAGCAGGCTACGTCGTGCTATTCTTTTCGGCCATCCTGTTCGTCGTTATTTTCATCGTAGCAGCTATCCTGGCCGCTTTCATAACCATCATAGTGCTAGAGATTCGTCATCGACTTATCACGTCCAGGCTCAAGTGACTCTATGACCGGCAGCATCCTTCTCGACTGGGCCACCATGGCCGTCTCGCTGTTCAACACCGTCCTGGCCCTGTGGCTGGGCCTGACGGTGATCCTCGTCGCCGAGCGCCGCACCTGGGGCATCTGGATGGCCGGTGGCGGTCTGTTGACGGGCGGCCTCTTCTTCGTCAGCCACTCGGCGATTCTCGGTCACGGCCTGGCGTGGGGGGTAGAACTATGGTGGCAGGTGGGGTGGCTGCCCGTGATTGCCCTGCCCCTGGCCTGGTACGTGCTCACGCTGTGGTACGCCGGGTTTTGGGGCGATGGCGGCGCGGACCTGATCTTCTGGCACCGCTGGGGGTTCATCCTGACAGCGCCATTCACCGGAGACAGTCGCCTGCACAGGCGCCAGCGCCCCTGGCTCATCCTCACCGCGTTGCTGGGAGCAGGGTTGGCGGGATTGCTCGTCTTTGCCAACGCACTCCCCTCATTCTGGCAGATCATCCAACTCGACCTGGCCGCCTCGCCCGCCGTCGGCGGCGTCCCGTTATTGCTGCTGGCCTATCCGTTCTACGTCTTGCTGTGCATCGGGTTGTCGATCGACGTGCTGCGCCGCCCGGAGCCCGCGACCCGTATGATGGGCGATCTGGCCCGGCTGCGCGCCCGTCCCTGGCTGGTCGCGGTCTCGATCGCGCTGCTGTTGGCGAGTCTGCTGGTGGTCGTGGTGATGGCGTCGGTGGTGGTGAGCGCGCGGGCTGGGGTCGTCTATTTCCGGTCGCTCGACTCGATCGCCATCGGCGTCGGGCTGTTCGACCTGATCATCAGCGCCCTCATCGGCGCCGCCATCGTCCTGCTGGGACAAGCGATCGTCTCGTACGAGCTCTTTGCCGGTCGCAGCCTGCCCCGGCGCGGGTTCTTTCGCCACTGGCGGCGGGCCGTGATCCTGGCCGCGGGCTATGGCGTGCTCGTCGGCGGCAGCTTCGCCCTGCGGCTGGGCACGATCTACAGCCTGCTGCTGACCGTCGTGATCATGGTCGGCTTCTACGCCTTGCTCGTCTGGCGCTCCTTTGCCGACCGGGAACGCGCGATGGAGCAACTGCGCCCCTTCGTCGTCAGCCAGCGGCTTTACGAATCCCTGCTGGACGCCGCCCCGGCCGGGGTCTCGACGAGCGATGTTGACGTACAGACGATCTTGCGCGCACTGTGCGAGGATGTGTTGGGCGCGCGCGCAGCCTACCTGCTCGCGCTGGGACCATCGGCGCCGTTGATCGGCCCGCCGCTGATCTATCCGGACAGGGTTGTCAACCTGCCGCCGCTCGCCGATGTCGTGGAGCAGGTCGGCGCGTCCGATACGATCTGCATCCCGCTGGAACCGGCGCGCTACGGCGACGCGACGTGGGCCGTGGGATTGTGGAGCGAGCGTGGGCTGATCGGCGTGCTGCTGCTGGGCGACAAGCGGGATGGCGGTCTGTACACGCAGGAAGAGATCGAGATCGCCCGCGCCAGCGGCGAGCGGCTGATCGACGCACAGGCCGGCGCCGAGTTGGCCCGCCGCCTGATGGCCTTGCAGCGGCAGCGGTTGGCACAAAGCCAGGTCGTCGACCAACGTGCGCGGCGCGTGCTGCACGACGACGTTCTGCCGCGCCTGCACGCGGCGCTGCTGACCCTGGGCGGCGAGCCGGCGTCCGCCGAGACCGCGTCGCTGCTGGCAGAGACCCACCGCCAGGTCGCCGACCTGCTGCGGGACATGCCGACCGCCGCCGCGCCGGAAGTTGCGCGATTGGGGCTGGTCGAGGCGCTGCGCCAGGCCGTAGAGGAAGAGTTCCGGCGGGCCTTCGATACCGTGACCTGGGAGATCGAGCCGGAAGCGGAGCGCAAGGCCCGCGCCATCCCCTCGCTGACCGCCGAGGTGCTCTTTTACGCCGCGCGCGAGGCGGTGCGCAACGCCGCGCGCCACGGACGGCCTGGGGACGCAGAACAGCCGCTCCGCCTGCATGTCGAGGCGATGTGGCGCGACGCTGGCCTGGAAATCGTCGTCGAGGACGACGGCGTGGGGCTGGAAGCGGCTCAGCGGACAGACGAAAGCGGCGGCCAGGGGCTGGCGCTTCACTCTACGCTGATGGCCGTCGTGGGGGGGGCGCTGGCAGTGGAGAACGGGCTGGATAGAGGTGCCCGCGTCACGCTGACGCTGCCGCAGAGCGCCGTCGACACTGACTGACAAAACTCCTGACCTGGACGAGCCAGAGCCAAAAAGGAACCCTTGACCGCCAAGTTTTTGCTCGCCGTGCGAGGATCCTATTGGTTAGCCCTAGGGCCTTGTCCGGGACCTCGCTGGGGACGCATACAAAACTGGGGGGACCAAGCATTGAGGAGATGCACTTCACACTGAGCAGAGCGACTGAGGGGCTATTTGCGCCGCGCCGTGCTGCTCGCTGACTCGCTCTATCGCTGACTCGCCCACCACTCTGGCAGCAACTCGGCGGCCGGGCCGCGCAATACCTCGTGCGCGTGGGGCGAGAGGGGCGTCTCGTTCGGGTTGACCTCGATCAGGCGGGCGCCGTTCCGGCGCGCCAGCAGCGGCAATGAGGCAGCCGGTTGAAGCACCGCCGACGTCCCGATCACCAGCATCAACCGGCATCTCGCCGCCGCTGCCCATGCCGCCTCCAGGATCACCTGTGAGAGCGATTCACCAAACCAAACTACGTCGGGCCGTAATACATCCTCACAGGCAAGGCAATGGAGGGGCATCTCCGGGAGCGGCGTCTGGTGATATTCCAGCGATGTATGACAGTTCTCACACCGGACGCGCCAGATGTTCCCGTGGAGTTCCAGCACACGTTCGTTGCCGGCGGCCTGGTGCAGCCCATCCACGTTCTGCGTCACGACGCAGAAATCGGGCAGTTCCGCCTCCATCTGGGCCAGCGTTTCGTGAGCTGCGTTGGGCGTACATTGGCCGATCAACTCACGCCGCCAATTGTACCATTCCCACACCAGTTTTGGGTCGCGGCGGAAGGCGGCCGGCGTCGCCAACTGCTCCGGCCGGAAATTGCGCCACAACCCACC
>DSAR01000408.1 GCA_011046405.1 Chloroflexota bacterium
AACGTCCCAATCTCCACTTACATTTGGCATGATACACCAAAAAAGCATTCCGTGCGTCCGCGAATTGTCCGCGAACTGTCCGCGAATTTTCCGCGATTTGTCCGCGATTTGACTTGCCGGTTTTGGCTTCGAATGTCAAAAACAGGTTTCTTTGGAATTTCGCATGGTCGCGGTGAGAGATTAGCCACGAATCCTTCAACTACGCTCAGGACAGATTTGCACGAATCAACACGAAAAACCCAGGTTCTTTGGGATTTCGCATGGTCGCGGTGAGAAATTAGCCACGAATTGCACGAATTGACACGAAAAATCAAAAATTAGTGAAGATTCGTGTAATTCGTGGCTAAAAATTGATCGCTTGCTAAGCCGAGCACGCGAACTAGCAGAGAGCCCAGAGGTATCATCTCAATAAACCGGGGTAAACTCGCTCGGGCCGGTCTCCTGACCGTGCCCGCTGTGGCTCGGTCGGGAGACCGGCCCGAGCTCCCCAACTTATTGAGAAGATACGCCCAGAGTATTAATTATCCGAATACGCCACCCCTATACCCGGCCTGCAGCCACGCCAGAGCATCGGCGATCGTCTCACGCAGCGGCCTGGGGCTATAGCCCAATTCGGCCTGGGCTTTGATATGGCTGAAATCACAGTTATCCTGCACAGTGCGCAATGAATACTCAGTGAATTTTGGAATCGTGCGCGTCATCCGGTAAAAGGGTTCGACGACGCGCGCGGCCAGTTTCGCCAACCCCATCGGCAAGACAATGTGCGGACTATGGACCCCCACGAGTTCCTGCACGATTTCCTTGATCTGCAAAATTTCGATCCGCTCACCCGAAAGGATATAGGTTTCGCCTGTGCGGGCCTTATCCGCAGCCAATATCAGTCCCCGGGCGACGTCACGCACATCCACGAAATCGTAAGCACCCTGGACCAAGAAATGCAATTTATTCCGGGTGAAGTCTCGGATTAGATGGCCCATTTCGGAACCGAGGTAATCGTGGGGCCCAATGACGCCAGTGGGACAGGTGATGACGGCGTCGAGGCCTTGCTTCACGATTTCGAGGACGGCGAGGGAACCTTCAGCTTTCGTACGGTCATAGGCCCCGCTGGGGCTATCCGGTGCGAAGGGAACGCGCTCGTCGATGCAAACGCCGTGAGGCATACGTTTGAAGGCGTGGATCGAACTGACGTGAAGCATCCGTCGCACGCCGGCACGCAGTGCGGCCTGGGCCGTGTTTCGGACGCCGTCCACGTTGACTTTACGCATCAACGTTTCAGCACCGGGCAAAATAGAGACGATGCCTGCCAGATGATAGACCACGTCAACGCCATCCATCGCCCGGTCCAGGGTTGCCGGTTCGAGGACATTGCCGGAGACACGTTCAACATGCAAGCCCGCCAACGCCGTGCACTTGTCATTGGGGAGCACCAACGCGCGTACCGGCTGCGCCTGAGCCAGCAATTCACGAACCAATACATTTCCCACGTGACCTGTAGCACCCGTCACCAAGATCATAGCCTCCTCCAGAGATGAACGCAGCTTTTTGCTAGATGCGAGTTTTGCTCTTGGCTTGGGTCTGGCGATCCAAGCCAAGCAAGTGGAGAATACTCTCAACCTTTGATTTACGTATTGATGCAAGTGCGTTAAATCGATGAAACAGTCTCATTGATCCTCCTTCTCCGTCAACTCATAAAACCGATAAATGATGGACCACTAGCCTCTGCAATCCCCGCCCAGACCCGAAGGGTTTCCCAACCCAGCCCCAGCCAAAGGCTATCGTTCAGACGGCGCTCGCCGGAGATCCAAAGATTTCCGCAAACCTTTAGAGTCTGGTCACCGCGTTCCGGGGCCGCCATCGTCATCGTGCGCTGGATCGCCTCGATAAGAAAAAAAGGGTTCCTGCTAGTGAAGATTGTATATAGATTCTATGGCGTGTCAAGGAAAAAGCCGGGTTCCATCCAGAAACCCGGCTTCGAAATTGTTAGAGCGCTAGTCAGGCTAACGAGAATTCTGCAAGTGGGCCAAGAACCAAGCGCCAGGCAGTGTCAGGGCAGCCAGACCAATCTTTAGCAGATCGCCGAGAATGAAGGGGAAAAGCCCGGTGGACAGCACTGCTTGCCAGCCCACGAAACGCGCCAGCCACGGCAGACCGAACAGGTAGATGGCAACGTTGCCAGCCAGCATCGCCAGAGCGGCTGTGGCGACCTTGCGGTCCCAACCGCGCTCGCTGAGCCAACCGACGACGAAGGCGGCGATGACAAAGCCCAGCAGGTAGCCGCCAGTCGGTCCGGCGAAACGGCTCAGGCCCGGCGCGCCCCCAGGAGCGAAGACCGGCAGCCCCAGCGCGCCCTGGACCAGGTAGGCCATCACTGCCAACGCGCCCCGGCGACTGCCCAGCATCGCGCCGATCAGCAGTACGCCGAAGGTCTGGCCGGTGATAGGCACGGGCCAGAGGGGTATCTCGATGTGGGCCAGGAGGGCCATCAGCCCACTGCCCACCAGCACCAGGCCGATATCGCGGACCAGGCTCATCTGGGGATACAGGATCTCGGCCAGGGAGGGGAGAAACGCGGGTCGATAGGTTGTTTCATTCATTTTTACTTCCTTTCTGATTCTGATTAAAACAGGCTCTTATACCGACTCACCCAACAGGATGTCACGCATCTGTAACGGCGCCGGATCGACCGTCTGGAGCGTGGCAACTTTGCCCCGGATCTTGGGCACCGTCTCGGCGATGTAGACCCGGGCGATCTCGCGTTTTCGTTCGCTCTCAGGAGCATGCTGCAACATCAACCAGCCGTTGACGACGTAGGCGGCCAGGTCGACCAGATCGACGGCGTAATAGTCAAGGACGTCCCGGTCATCCAGCTCCTTGAGATGGTCGATGGATCGGTTGAACAGGGCGGTGGACTCGTCCATTTGCTCCTTGAGCGCCGAAAGGCCCGGCCCATAGTCCCGCGCTGCCCAAGCGCTCAACAGATCGTCCAGGGCGTGGCCCAGCAGGCCCCCGGTGGCAGCCACGACCTGGAGTTGGCTAGTGCCCTCGTAGATGTTGGTCACGCGGACGTCGCGGAAGTGGCGCTCCACGTTGAACTCCTCCATGTAACCCGCGCCGCCGTGGACCTGCAACGCCTGGCTGCAGACCCGGTTGCCCATCTCGGTGGCGTAGTACTTGACCAGCGGGGTCAGGACGTCGGTCAGGCGCTGGATCTGCTTGAGCCGCTGGCGCTCGTCCGCCGATAGCTTGTCGCGCCGTTCCAACCCTTTCTGGAGATCGACCCACCGGCCGGTCTCGTAGACCAGGGCTCGCGTGGCCTCGATCTCGCTCCGCATCGAGACGAGCATGCGGTAGACGGGCGGGAGTTGCTTGATCGCCTGGCCGAACTGGACCCGCTTCTCGGCATAGCGATATGCCTCGCGATAGGCGGCCTCGGCGATGCCCAGGGCCTGGGCAGAGACCGCCAGCCGGGCGCCGTTCATCAAGCCCATCGCGTAGCGGATCAGGCCGAAACGGCGGCGTCCGATCAGGTGAGATGGCGTATCGTCGAAATGGATCTCGCAGGTGGGAGAGGCGTGGATGCCGAGCTTGTGTTCGATGCGCCGGACGTGCACGCGCTCGTTGTCGTCGACCAGGAACAGGGAGAGGCCGCGGGCATCCCTGGAACCCGGTTCCGAACGGGCCAGCACCAGCAGGACGTCGGCGCAGCCGTTGGTGATGAAGCGCTTGACGCCGTTGAGCCGCCACACGTCGTTCTCCTCGTCATAGGTGGCCCGGGTCTGCACGACGCCCAGGTCAGAACCGGCGTCGGGTTCGGTGAGCACCATCGCGCCGGTCACCTCGCCCCGGGCGAAGCGGGGGAGCACGCGGGCCTTGACCTCCTCGTCGGCGTACTCGTTGATGGCGGCCGAGATCTCCTGCAGGCCAAAGATCGTCATCAGCCCCGCCTCGGCCCGCGAGACGATCTCGATCATCATCTGGTAGATGGTCTCCGGCAGGTTCAACCCGCCGTAGCGCCAGGGAAGCATCACACCCATCAGTTCCGCCTGGCGCAGCAGGTTCATAGCCTCCTGGGTGGCCGAAGCGTAGGTGACCCGGCCGTCGCAGAACTGGGCGCCCTCTTCGTCGGCCTCGGCGGCACGGGGCGCGATGCGGGTGGCGCAGATCTCGCCCAGCAGATCCAAGAGCATGCGGTAATTCTCCTTGGCGTCGGCGTAGTTGCGGGGGGCGGCCGGGTACTGCTCGTGGGTCGTGTAGCCCTGTTCCAGGTTTTCGACGACCTCGGTCAGATCCAGCCGATCCAGATAAAATTGCAGGTCGGCGTTATCGGTGAAAAAATTCTCAGCCATTTTTATAGTCCCTTTTTGTAGATTTCGACCAACATGGGGATGACGTCGTTCAGGTCGCCCACGATCTTGTAATCGGCGATCTGGAAGATGGGGGCGTCGGGATCGTTGTTGATGGCGATGATCTTGTTCGATTGATCCATCCCCGCGCAGTGTTGAACCGTCCCGGATATGCCGCAGGCGACGTAGAGCCGGGGCCGCACGGTGACACCCGTCTGGCCGACCTGATGTTCCTTGGAGGCGAAACCGGCGTCGACGGCGGCGCGCGAAGCGCCGACCTCCGCCCCCAGCACCTCGGCCAGGTCGTGGATGAGTTGGAAGTTCTCCCGACTGCCCACACCGGCGCCGCCGGCCACGATGATGGAGGCACCCTTCAGGTCGCACGTGGGCGCCCGCATCTCTCGCTCCAGGACACAAACGGCCAGATCGCCCGGCTCGAACTGGGGCGTGACGCGCTCGATCTGCCCAGTCCGTGTCAAGTTCGGCTCGCCCAGTTTCATCACCCCCTCGCGCACCGTCGCCATCTGGGGATGCATATCGGGGTTGACGATGGTGGCGATGATGTTGCCGCCGAAGGCCGGCCGAATCTGGTAGAGCAGGTCAGCGTAAGTTTTGCCGCCGCGCTCGAAATCGCCGATCCGCAGGTTGGTGCAGTCTGCCGTCAGACCGGCCTGGATGGCACTGGCAATGCGAGGGGCCAGGTCGCGCCCGACCGGGGTGGCGCCCAGCAGGAAAATGTAGGGCTGGCGCTCCCGGGCCAGTTCAATGGCGACCCGGGCGTAGGGCAGCGTGCGGTAGGTCTCGAGTTCAGGATGGTCGAGCACGATGACGCCGTCGGCGCCCTGGTGGATGAGACAAGCGGTCGCCTCGTCCGGCAAGTTGTACCCCGGCAGCAAGGCCCACACCCGGCTGCCCAATTCATCTGCCAATTCGCGCCCCTTCGATATCAGTTCCAGGCTGACGCCGGCGATCTGGCAGGCTTCCTGTTCGATGAAGACCCACACGTCTCTGTTTTCGCTCATTTCGTTCGTATCGTTCGTATCGTTGTGATGATTCATAATATCGCGCCCTTTCACAGGATGTAATCCTCGGTCAGTTCTTGAATCAAGGCCGAGATGCCCTCGGGTGAGGCGGGGAAGGCTTTGCTCTCGTCCGTCTCCAGCACGACGGCGTCGATTTTGAGCACCTTGGTCGGCGAACCGTGAATGCCCAGCCGGGTTTCGTCGGCGTCCACGTCGGCGGCCGTCCACGCCGGTATCCGCTGATCCCGCTCGGCCAGGTAGTCATCCAACGCCTCGCTCGTTCCGAAATCCGGCCATTTTTTCAACAGTGCGTCGTATTCCAGCGGCGTGGCGGCCCGTTTGTAGATCATCATCCGGCGGGCCGAGGGCGGGCGGGGACGGTTGGCCGATTCGACGACAGTGAGAAGACAGGGTAACGTCACCTGGACGACCTCTTGACCCAATGGAAACGCCCGCTGGACGACGATCGTCTCCCCGTCCAGGGATTGGATCGACTCGACGTAGGTCACCTGGGGCAGCCCCAGTTTCTCGGCGACCTGGGGGCCGACCTGGGCGGTGTCGCCGTCGATGGCCTGCCGACCGCAGAAAATCAGGTCGTACTCATCCAGGTTCTCCACGGCGCACTTGAGGGCATACGACGTCGCCAGCGTATCGGAACCGGCGAACTTCCGATCTGAAAGCAGAATGACCCGGTCGGCGCCCCGGTAGAGCGCCTCACGCAAGATGTCGGCCGCCCGGGGCGGTCCCATCGTCAGCACCGTCACTGTTCCGCCATGTTGGTCCTTGACCTGCAGGGCCATCTCCAATGCATTCAAATCTTCGGGATTGAAAATGGCCGGTAGAGCACCCCGGTTGACAGTGCCATCGTCCTTCATCGCTTGCCCGGTGATGTTCGCGGTATCGGGCACCTGTTTGACCAATACCACGCAGTTGTAAGTCATAATCCCTCCTTTTGCTGTCCAAGATTCGTGGTCAAAAACCTGATTTTCTAGCACGAATCACACGAATGATCGAATTTGACGAATGTTTTTCCAACCTCCAGTAGAATAGGCCACCCAATATAGAAACCCCTAAATAGGTGACTCGTTACGGTATTTTAGGTATAATACACGTAATGCGCAAAAGGTAAAGTTCTCGTAACGACTCAGCCTATCGTCCGTTTGCAGCGGATGGGCGGGGGTCCCCACTCTCCATCCCAGCAAGGGACTGGCCTGAGCAGTTACAAGTTCTCAATGAAAGGAGAAAAATGACCAAGAAAAATGAACTTGTGGGACGGTGGGCGCTCATTCTAGGCACTTCCAGCGGTTTTGGCGCCGCGACGGCGCGAGCGTTGGCCCGAGAGGGCATGCACATCTTTGGTGTGCACCTGGATACCAAGGCCACGCTTCCCCGGGCCCGGCAAGTCTTGGCTGATATCGAGGCAACGGGGCGGCGGGTGGTGTTTTTCAACACGAATGCCGCTGATGCCGTCAAGCGCGGGCGCGTACTCGAGCAGGTCGAGGCGGTGCTGGCTGAGGAGCGTGGAAGAGGGATTCACTTCTTGCTCCACTCATTGGCCTTCGGAGCGTTGGGGCCCTTCATCGCCGGTGGTCCTGATGGGGCGCCTGACAAAGTCACGTCAGATGGCGCTGACGCGGTCATCGATGAAGCGCGGATGGAGATGACGCTTCGTGTGATGGCGCACAGTCTGGTCTATTGGGTACAGGATCTGGCAGGCCGGGGACTCCTGGTGCGCGGGAGCCGGGTCTACGCGCTTTCCAGCGCCGGGGCAGAGCGGATGGCGCCGATGTACGGCGCTGTATCGGCGGCCAAGGCGGCGTTGGAAAGCCACGCGCGCCAATTGGCGCTGGAATTGGGCGCGCGGGGGATCTCCGTCAATTGCCTGCGCCCGGGCGTGACCAATACCCCCGCTCTCCGCGCTATTCCCGGTCACGAGCCCTACGTGGCAGAGGCGCTCAAGCGCAATCCTTACGCTCGTTTGACGACGCCGGAGGACGTGGCGAACGTCCTGGTCGCGCTGGCGGCCCCCGATGTGACCTGGATCAACGGGGCTGTCATCCCGGTCGATGGGGGAGAGATCATCGTTGGGTAGATGGCCGCGCTTGGCGAGAACGGTGCAATCTTCCATGCAGATGAAGGAGTCTCCTGAAAAAAGCCTAGAATGAGCAGGCCCAAGCTGGTCGAAGGGGATGCACCAAGCGCAAACATGCTCGCAATTGGCCGCAAACGAATGCAAAAAAAGAAGATGCAGATTGCTGCCGGGCGCCTGTTGCTGCTTTTTGCTTTCCTTTTTCTGTCCTACCTGCCTCTTTCTGGCTTATCTGGTAGCGGTGAATCTGTCGTACATTGTTCATGGCAGCCGATTCCGTCATCACCATACTCACGCGGGGGTTGCCGCGTACTGGTACTTTAGCATTTCCAAATGGATGTTTGACTGCTCGGACTGTGGCCTCCACAGCGGGGCGAAGGTGTCGCTCGTTGGATCTCTCATCCGCGCATCGCTGGCGACGTAGCGCTACGTTCACGTCCTGTTGGGAAAACCGCAGGACGTTCCTCGGTTGGCGTTTGAGGGACTCTGTGGGACACTGATCAAGCAGCGGGCAGCTTTTACAAGCGGATGAGTCGAAGGCGACTCGGTAACGATCTTCCTTGCGCCCAGCGGTGGCTTCTGCTTGTTGGCCATGGGGACAGGTGGCGCTTTGCGGTTGTCCATCATCAGTATCTACCTGCCACTCGAAATCCTCCAGGCCCAGCTTCTCTGACGCGGGCTTGTGACCCCGGATCGCGGTCTGGATCTGCTGCACCTGCTGCTCTTGCATCGCTTCATCCACTTCCGAGCTGTTGTACCCACCGTCGGTGTGCATCTCGTCAACGTCTGTGCGTTCCTTGAGCGCCGGTAGCGCCTCGGACAACATCGCGGCATCATCCGTATTGTTCGATTCAGTTTGTACTTTGACGATCAACTGAAACGGATTCTCGGGGTCACAGGTTTCGGTCACATTGGTCACGTAGCCGATGTGATCTTGACCTCGCTTCCGGCGATAGGTGGCTTCCCAGTCGTCGGGGGATTGCAGGCTGTCAGCGCTTAACTCTTCTCCTACCTTGGCGCGCAGCTTGCTCTCATCGATGGCAAAATGCTCTTTGAACACGCGTGCGAGAACTTGATAGGCTGCTTCATTGGCATACTTGGCCTGGAGTTCTGACACCAACTTATGCATCAACTCGCCCACACGCTGCAGATGCTCCGGATAGGCTTCTCTCTTGATAGTATAGATGTACTGACCAGAAGTGCCTTTCAGATAGGCTTCAAAGTCGCCGGCATACCGCAGTTGGTCACCCTCATCCATCATCCGGTGTACCCGTTGCAGCACCTCGACCAACAACTGCAAACGTGTCGTTTGACGAATGTTGCTGGCGATGAGCGTGCTATCCATGCGTAGTTTATTCGTCTTCAGGTTGAAAGCTGCCACCTGCTCATCTGTAACTTGCTCGAACGCTTGGTCGATCAAGTTCTCGCCAGTCTCTTGCATATGTTCGGCGACGCGTTGGCGAAAGTTGTACACTGTGCGTAGGTCGAAATGGCCTTCGCTCAAATCCCGGTGGCCTACAGCATAGCGCACTTGTATATCGAAGCAGAAATGATCGAAGGCTTCCTCATCGCTCCAGCCAAAACCGGCTTTGAGTGTCTCGAATCCGATCAGTAAGTAGGTTAACCGGTGTATTGGGATGCGAGGCTTCGTCATCTGAGTAGAGCACAGCAAAGGGTTCTTCATCAATGCGGCAGAAGAACTCGTCGTAGAATGTGCCTGCCCAAGATTTCTCCAGACGCGATTGTTGTTTTTCCGGTAGAGAATCAATACTGCTGAACAGTGGCCATTGACGATGCTGATCGTTCTTACGAAACATATGGGTTCTCCTTGGCGAAGTATGGCGCTATTCTACCACACTCGCATGAGGTGCGAAAGCCCACCTTTTTTCAGGGGAGTCATGAATACTATGTCATCGGTGTTGATCGAGAAAGCGGAACTGTTACGATCAGAAACCCATGGAGTTGGGCGAGAGGGGAGACCACTCTTTCGTACGATCAGTTTGACGATGCGTTTCAGCGGGTTTCAGTAAACCCGGTGAACTGACTGGAGGAAACTGATGCTTATTATAAGACGAGGAGTGTTGTGTTTGTCACTGGCAACCCTTTTGTTGTTTTCACCATCCTGTTTCGGGAAAAACGTGACGACACTAGAATCGGAGGGAGAGGTTATGGAAAACACTTATCTGATTTCTTCAGCTACTGAAATGGCCTATGATAGCAACCTGAGGATTGGAGCTGGTAACTTTTGGCAAGAAGAATATGTTGATGAGGAGGGGGTGAAACAGCGGGGTGTCACAGCTGGATTGTGGCTCATGGTCCTTGATGGTTCTTCCCAAGATCAACACGTCCGAGTTCATGTGGGGCAAGGGGTGGTTTTTGATGAGTATGTGATCAAGATTGTCGAGATCGGGCAGGGAACAAGGGCTCCCTTTGTCCGGGTCGCTATCGACAATGGCGGTCAGTCAGGGAAGTGAAGCAGCTTGTGAACGCTTTTTGGCTTTGATGGGCTCGCGGTCGTTGTGCGTGTGGCCTGGGTGTTGAGGAGTGTGCAATGAGTGACGTATCGATGCGTGTGCAGCCCGAGGAGATGCGGGCCGTTGCCAGTGAAATCGGGCAACTGGGCGGCGAGGCAGGGCAGGCGCAGGGCCATCTGCAAGGGAGTTGGCGTCGGCTGGATGCCGGGTGGCAATCGTACGCCAAAGGGAACGTGGAGGCGCTGTACGGCCGGGGACGTGAAGACCCAGGCGGAGCGCTCGCGCCAGGTGATCACGACGCTGCAGCAGGACGTGCAGCAGTTCCTGCCCACGTGGGAGGGAGATGCGCGGGTCGCGTTCGAGGTGGCCTACGCCGCCTCGGTCGGGTGTTCGAAGCAGTTGGCCCGCGCGCCCGCGATGCTGGACGAGATCAGCCTGGCGCTCGAGCGCACCGCCGAATTGATCCAGCAGGAGGAGCAGGCAGCGGCGGGCGACGTGCCGGCCACGATCACTACCGACGACGAGTAAG